>URCT01000024.1 GCA_900546385.1 uncultured Eubacteriales bacterium
CAACCCTCGGCGTGTTTTTGCGGTACTTTTTGCACGCCGCAAAAAGTACCAAAAATCGTTCCCTTTACCGGAACATCGAGGTTTTCCAAACCTCGATTCAGCCAATCTCAACAACAACTTCCCACTAACAAAATTAAAACCTTCCAAAAGGGAGCTTCGAGGTTCTACGAACCTCGAAGCAGCACCCAAACCAAAACTTCACACTAACCCAATTAAATCCTTTTTCCGCCTACGCCGCTTTTGCGCCGCCCTTCGGCGGCATTTTTTGTTGCTGACGCAACATTTTTCCGCCTACGGCGGTTCTTTTCCGCCTACGGTGGTTCTTTTCCGCCTTACGGCAGTGTCCCTGCCGGGACGGCACACTCCGTGTGCTTTTTCGCCGCCCTTGGCGGCTATTCTTTTCTTTCACGAAAGTGTTTGGGCGACACGCCGAAATAATGCTTGAACATTTTGGTAAACTGTAACGGATCTTCATAGCCGACCGAGTTTGCCACAAAATGGATCGGCATATCCGCATCCTCCAAAAAAGCTCGTGCATGGGTCATCCGCATGGTGACCAAATAGTGCTTTGGCGACACGTGTTCGTATTCCGAAAATATGTTGCGTAAATACGCCCGGTTTAGGTGCAACTCGTCCGCAAGCGTCTGCATATTGAAATCGGTGCGGTAATAGTTGCTTTCGATTAACCGCTTTGCCTCGTCTACGTGCTTGCGCCGCGCGGAAGCATACACGCCGGAAGAGCCTTTGCGGTGCGAATCCTCCGCAAAAAGGCCGATAAGCTCATAAAACAGTGCCGTGCGTGCATAGGTGATATCATATGTATACGTCACACGCGCACGCCGCTCATAGGCTTCGGCGATCATGTCAAAGTACGGTTTTGCCATATCAAATGAAAAAGTATACCGCTCATCAAAAGCAATCAGATGTTCTAATGTCTCCAAGATTTCCTTGTCGTAAAAATTGATCCAAGCGTATTCCCACGGATCATCCGGATCCGGATAATAGTGCACCAATGTCCCATAGCGTGCCAAAAAGCCCTGCCCTGCCGATAATATGGCGCCATTAAACGTGCCTTTTCCCTTGCGGATGAAATGGAGCATATGACTGGGCGCATGACAGTTGTGCGGCGGCTTATCCGGCAAACATAGCTCATAGGCGCATTGAACCAAAATCGGTCGTTTCATGCTTTATCCTCCTATCCGGTGCTCGATAGTACGATTATACCATAAATATGTGCGTTTTGTCTATTGTGTTTTTGTAAAAAACTTTATAAAATGTATATAAAGCACAAAACACAAAAAAAAGAAAGGATGAAACGCATGAAAAAACTGCTATCCGTGTTTCTTTCCGCTTGTCTCGCCTTACAAGGACTGCCGCTCGGCGCATGGGCGCTCGATGCCTTTGAAGGTGTGGAAACAGCCGAAGAAATACCGTTCGTCACCCAAGAGACGGCCAAATCCTCTTTATCCGAGGTGATTTTCACCGACAAAGAATGGACGGGTGAAGGTGAGACCAGCAAAATCTTCGCCATCAACCGCGAACAAGCGCGCGTGGACAGCATTCCTTACGCGTCCTTAGAAACGGCCATCACCGGAGCGGTCGACTACAACAAGTCGCTCTCGCCCTACTATCAAAAGCTTTCCGGCAAAAACTGGAAATTTGCACTGCGCGACAACAACACGCTCTTTACGACGGGCGACTCTGCCATAAGCGATTTCTATAAGCCGGATTACGACGTTTCCGGCTGGCATGAGATCAACGTGCCATCGGTATGGCAATTGCAGACCGACGAAAACGGTGAGCGGTATGACGATATCCGCTACACCAACACTACCATCCCGTGGAGCAACGACGCCACCGGAAACGGCAAAGCCGTCGCGCCGCTCGCGCCGACCGTCTACAACCCGGTCGGTGCCTACCGCACGACCTTCACACTGCCGGAGAATTGGTCGGATAAGCGCGTTTACATCAATTTCGAGGGTGTCGGCAGCGCCATGTATCTTTGGGTCAACGGCAAAGCAGTCGGCTATGCGGAGGATATGTTCACGGCATAGCCGACTGCTTTGCCGTTGTTCACGGCAAAGGAATTTGACTTAACCGGCTACGTAAAGACCGGCGAAAACGTGCTTGCCGTCAAGGTGCTCCGCTGGAGCGACGGCTCATGGCTGGAAAACCAAGACTATTTCCGCTTATCCGGCATTATTCGCGACGTATATGTATACTGCACGGAGGATATCCGGTTACGCGATTTTTCGCTTTCGACCGATTTTGATTCCACCTATACCGACGCGGTCCTGAAAGCGGACGCTTTTGTTCACAACTATACGGCGTCCGACGCATCGGGGTATGAAGTAAAGGTGCGGTTATTTGACAAGACCGGCACGGAGGTCGCGCTGACCGGCAACGTTTCCGAAACCGGCACGATTGCTGCAGGCGGTGAAAACAAGATCTCCTTCCGCATCCCGGTCTCTTCGCCTGAAATATGGACAGACGAAACGCCGAATCTGTACACGGCGGTCATCGAGCTTTCGGACGGCGAAAACGTACTCACCTATGACAGCTATCAGGTCGGTTTCCGCAAGATCACTTACCGCAAGCTGTCCGACGGGAGCTATGGCACACACGCAGACTGTAAAGCGGATACCGGCGCGTGGAGCTATGACAATGTACGCCTTAACGGGAGCTCTTTATATTTCAAAGGCGTCAACCGCCATGATTTCAGCCCCGAAGACGGCTATGCAGTCGATTATGCGACCATGGAAAAGGACGTACAGCTCATGAAGGCGCACAACATCAACGCTCTTCGTATGTCCCACTATCCGAACAATCCGTATATGTATTACTTATGCGACAAATACGGCATCTACGTCATGGACGAAGCCAACCAAGAGGCCAGCGGCATTTACGACAAGCCGGAAATCACGGCGTATTTTGAAGGCTCGGTCGTCGACCGTTTGGACAGTATGCTGTACCGTGACCGCAATCATGCGTGTGTGGTGGTTTGGTCCTACGGCAACGAATCGGGGCTCGGCAAGAGCACGGACAGCGTGCTTGTTAAGATTGGAAACTATATCCATACGCTCGACGACACACGTCCGGTGCAATATGAACCGTTTGATTCGGACCATTCCGCGCACAAAATGACCGCCGCCGACGGCACCGAGGTTCAAATGTACGAAGAAGCCGGCGGCGTAGACATGAAAAGCAGTATGTACCGGACAATCGATTACATGGAGGAATACGGCAAAAGCGGCAAGACCATGCCATACATCCAATGCGAATACGACCACGCCATGGGCAACTCGCTCGGCTCGTTCGGCGACTATTGGGATGTTATCCGCAGCTATGACAACCTCCAAGGCGGCTTTATCTGGGATTTCATTGACCAAGGCGTATGGACAGCCTCGGCAGACGGTACAAGCTATCTCGGCTACGGCGGCGATTTCGGCGACAGTCCGAACGACGGAAATTTCTGTGCCAACGGAATCGTTTCGGCCGACCGAACGGTACAGCCGGAAATTTACGAGGTCGAACGCGTTCATCAGAATCTTCGGTTTGAAGCAGTCAACCTTGCAAACGGCGATATCCGCCTTATCAACGAAAACATCGCGCTTTCCACCGATGCGTATACCTTGACATGGGAAATCCGCGAAAACAACACGGTCGTGCAAAGCGGCACGTTTTCGCCGTCGGTTGCGCCCGGCAAGAGCAAAACGGTAACGCTTCCTTACGCCTATCCGACGGACAAGGACGGCGCGGAATATTTCTTAAATATTCATGCCGTGCGCAAGCTCGGCACCATTGCCGGTGAAGAAACGAGCGAAAACTGCCGTGCACAATTTGAGCTTCCGACCGACGGAAGCCGCTTTGCCGGAAAAGCCGCAAGCGAAATTGAAGAGCTTTCCTACACAGAGGATTCGTCTGCATTAACAGTCAACGGAAACGGCTTTTCGGTCGTCATCGATAAAGCCACCGGCAGAATCTCCTCCTACACCGTAAACGGCACAAAGCTGCTCGACTCCCCCATCAGTCCGAATTTCTTCAAAAATTATATTGACAACAACATTCACGGCATGAGCACGGTTTATCGGATTCTCGACCGCAATGCGGTTCTTGCTTCTTCCTTCACCTGCATGCCGGTTGCCGAAGACGGCAAGATCAAGCTGTTGAAGATCGAAGCCAAAAATGATTTCTTAACGACCTCCTCATACCTGACGACCGATTATTATATTCTCGGTACAGGCGAAATCAAGCTTGCATACCGCTTTACCGCCGGCACGGCCGATGTGCCGAAGATCGGCTCGATCATGACGTTAAACAAGAATCTCGACACTCTCTCGTATTTCGGCAAAGGACCGCACGAGAATTACAACGACCGCTCCCGCGGCGCAGATGTCGGCTATTATACGGCAAACGTAGACGATTTGTTTGAGAACTACATCCGTCCGCAGGACTGCGGCAACCGCATGGATGTGCGGTTTGCAACGCTTACCGGCGAAAATTCGGACATCGGTCTCATGTTCGTCGGCGAAGGCAGCCGGCTTCAGGTCAGCGCATCGCACTACCTGCCCGAAAACACACATCTTGCTCATCATTTATATCAATGCACCAAATCCGAAAACACGATTTTGAACATTGATTATTTGGTCACCGGCGTGGGAAGCGCCTCCTGCGGCCCGAATGCACTTCCAAAGTATCAGATTCAGCCAGGCACATATGCCTGGAGCTACAGCATTCGTCCGTTTGACGCATTGTTAACCGAAGAGGAAATCTTCCGGCTTGCAGCCACCGATCTGTCAAGCCTTGTCCCCAACAACACGGCAAATCTCGAAAACGTTTACCGCAAGGCAACGCTTTTGGCTGACAACGAAAAGACATATACACAAAGCTCTTTCTTCGCTTTTGAAGAAAGCTACACAACCGCCGGCAAAATACTCGCCGACAGCGGCAACTATTCGCAAAAAGCCGTCGATCTCTGCACCGAAGCTCTTTCTGCCGCCAGCGCAGCCTTGAAGCCCATTACCGTCACCAATCGGAAAAAGCTCTCAAGCGACGTGATGTTCGGCGAAGGCGGCACTTGGAACAAGCCGGGCGAAGAATCGTATATATATGCTTTTGACGGCGATCATGAAACCAATTTCGTCAATTTCGGCAACAGTTCCGGCGGCGTCGGCTACGGCGCACTCGACCTCGGCGAAACCGGTGCAACCGTTGTGACAAGCGTTCGTTATCTGCCGATCTATTGCAGCCATGTTCCCATCATCAACAACCGCATTATCGGCACGGCCTTCCAAGGCTCGAACGACAAGAAAACCTGGATGACCTTCGCTTCCATCTCCGCCGGAGCCGTACAGGGCGAAAACCAAACATTAAACGCCGAGGTTCCCGGCGCATGGGTTGAATTAGACGTCACCGACCCGACCGCCTATCGGTATGTGCGCTTCTTATCGCCGTCCGATTCCTTCGGCTCACTGTATGAAGTCGAATTTTACACAAGCGAAACGTTAGACTCGTCTCTGACAGAAGAAAAATTAACACAAACCGAAGCTTTTGCCGCAACACTTTCCGACACAGCCGTCAAGCAAAAGCTCACCGAGGCGACCTCCTTTGTCCGCACCGCGCTTCAAACCGGCGTTTCACAGCTTGAAGCCAACGCACTTTACTCCTATCTGTGCGCGGCGCTCGAAAACGCCGAAAACGGCAAAACGACTCTTGTGACCGGCGCATTGCAGACGCTGCTCATCAAAGCCGGGCTCAAAAACGAAGAACAATACGCCTCCAAAGGCTTTGTAGACCTGCGCTTGTCCGAACAAGCGGCTGAAAAGCTTCTCGCCTCGGCTGACGCTTCGCAGGAGGACATCAATGCCGCTCTGCTTTCACTGTCCGCGACTATCGGAAAGCTGAAATCCAACGCCGAAAAGCTGACCGGAACCGTATTCGGCAACGGCGGCGAATGGCAGCCCGGTCACGATTACACCAAATTTTTTGACGGCGACACCACCACCTACGTTGATTTTGCTTCTCCGGGAAGCGGCACGGGTGGCATCGACATCGGCGAGGGCAACCGCGTATCGCTTGCCTATATCCGCTATTATCCGCGCTATGCCGAAGACGGCGGTGCGATGCTCACCCGTATCAAAGGCGAGGTCTTTCAAGCGTCGGTGGACGGTGAGCATTATACAACCGTCGCCATGATCGAAAAGGACGCAACGCCCGAATGGATCACGTTGGATGTATCGGCCACCGAAAGCTTCCGCTTTTTCCGCATCAACTGCCCCCAAAACAGCTACGGCAGTCTGTGTGAAATCGAATTTTACGCCCATATTCCGGATACTTCGTATCTCGAAGAATGCGTTTCACGCGCCGAAGCCGTCACGGACAATGCAGCCTTGCGAACGTTCGTTTTAAGTGCCAAATCCATGCTTGCTTCTCCGCGTAAGCATTCACAAAAGGATTTCAATGACAAGGTTTTTGAATACTTCTCATTAACCACGCTTTCCAAAGGCCGCAAGGCTCTTGAAACGGCTATGGAAGCCTTTGAAAACGCCGACGAAGAAGCATTCACCTCGCAAAGCTATCTTGACGCCTATGCGGCAAAGTGCCGTGCTGCCGCACTTTATGCCGATCCGGCTGCCTCCGAAGATGCGCTCTTTGCCGCAGCGAACGAATTAAATGCCGCCGTTTCGGCACTTGTTACATTGGTCATAAAGCTTGACAAGGCACCCGGCACCGACTATTTCGGTCAAGGCGGCTCTTGGGGCAGCACGGCAGAGTGCTTTGACAAGCAGTTTGACGGCGACATCGGCACCTACACCGATTATGCCGGAACCATGGACGGCATCGGCGGCTTTGACAGCGGCGAAGGTGCGGCAAGCGTACCGACAAAGCTGCGTTTCTACTTACGCACCGGCGTCGGAAACCGCTATAACGGCACGCGCTTTGAAGCGTCAGCCGACAACGAGAGCTGGACGACGCTATACACGGTTCCATGGAACGCGACAGCCGGAGAATGGATCGAAATTACATTTGACGGCACGGAAAGCTACCGCTATTTCCGCGTATACAGTCCGAAAGACACCTTCGGCAGTGTATGCGAAGCCGAATTCTACGGAACCGGCGCGGACAAATCGCTTCTTCACACCACGCTTGCCAACGCTAAGGCCGTTACCGGCTCCGGCGTTTACTACGAAGCACTGCAAGCGGAAATCGCAAACGCCGAAACGCTTATGTCCTCTCCTGCCGCACGGATGCACGACATCAACGCGTCGATCCTTGCGCTTCGCGAAAACATCGCAAAGCTCTCCGCCAGCGACGCTTACGCGAACGCTCTCGCCAAAGCGGAAAAGGTAGACGAGGACCTATACACCGCCGAAAGCTACTTTGCCTTCAAAGCTGCCTACGATGCCGCACTAGCGGCATCAACGGCCGAGCAAATGACAACGACGGCAGCAGCTTTGGAAGAAAAGATTGCTTCTCTCCTTCCGTTATCCACGCTTTCGCCGGTCAAGCTCGACAAAGCGCCCGGCACCGCCTATTTCGGCGATGGCGGCACATGGAATCAGCCCGATGTGCAATGCTACGACAAGCTGTTCGACGGCGATCTTGCAACCTATATCGACTTTGCTTCACCCGGCAGCGGCTCGGGCGGCTTTGATGCCGGAAACGCCGTCGCCCTCTCCCATATCCGCTACTATCCGCGCTACGGCAGCGGCATGAACGACCGCATCAAGAACACGCTGTTCCAAGGCTCAAATGACAAAGAAACCTGGACGACGCTTGCGACCATCACCCAATCGGCCAAGGAAAACACATGGTTCGAGCTGCCGGTAAGCGACACGGGTAAGTACCGCTATTTGCGCGTTTTGTGTCCGGCAAACTCCTTCGGCTCTCTGTATGAGGCAGAATTCTACGGCTATGGCTCGGATCTGTCGCTTCTTAATCGCGCCATTGCCGACGCCAAAGCCAAGCTTGCCGAAAGCGGCTCGGCGGCACTTGCCGAAGCGGTGGAGGCGGCAGAACGGTTAACAGTCACCTCACGCCAAAGTGAGATCAACCAAGCTTACACGGACATTCTTCGCTTGAGCACTGCCCTCGACCGGGTGACGGTTTCCTTTGTCTGCGACCTTGCCGTGACCGGAAACATCGATTCCTACACCGTCAAAGCCGGTGAAACGGTCTATCTGCCCGAAAATCCCTACACCGGCATTCCGGAGGGCTTCACATTTGAAGGCTGGACGGACGGCAAGAAGCTTTATAAAGCCTATGAAGCTCTCACAGCCGGTCACACCGACCTTGCCTTCAAGGCTGTATGGCGCACGGACGCCGCTGTCACCTTCTCGGAAGAAACGGTGCGTTATGTGGACGGCTATGCCACCCTCACCTTTGACAAGCCCATCGGGAAAGAATGCCTTACGGCGGCTAATTTCGGCACCGGCCTTTCGTATGTCGGCTATGGGGAAAACACAAACACCGTGCGTGTCTACATCGACTATAAATCCGTCAAGCTCGGCAAATCCTTCACCGTATCGGTCAAGAACCTCTCCGATTATGCGCACGGCTATGTTTACGACTGCACCGGCCAACGCACCTACACGCTCGAAAACACGCCGACCTATACGCCCGGCGGAAATCACATTCCGAACGGTTCGTTCGACTTGCCGTATGCCACCGACTATTTTGACGGACAAATCACGCCGCGCGACGGCGACGGCTATATGCTGTTTGTTCCGCGTTCGGAGGTCGGCTGGAACTATGTCCGCTGGAACGTCAATTTTGAAAGCGGCAAACGCTACTATCTCGAATACGACGCCAAGGCAGACAAAGATGCCGACGGCAACGCTCTTGCCGCCGCTACCGTCAACTGCGCAGCCAACGTCGGCGGCGACCGGATGCTCACCGGCACGATTGTATCCTCTTCCGCATGGAGTCACGTCGAATATCTGATTCCGGCGGAGTTAAACATGACCGAATGGTTCGGCATTTACTCCAATCCGGAAGGCGGCAAATCGATTTCCTACTTCTTGGATAATGTATCCTTAAAAGAAGCCTTTACGGCGACCTTTACCGCGCCGGACGGCGAAACCGTCGCCGAGACCTACACGCTCCCGGCCGGAAAAGAACGCGTCATGCCGACGCTTGCGGACGGTTATGTTTGGTCGGACGGCACTGCCGTCTATCTGCCCGGCGAAAGCTATGTAACACCTGCCAAAGCCGTTTTCTACACGGCCGTTCCGGTATCGCCTGTTCTTTCGGAAAAGCTTTCCATGCGCACAAGCGGCCAAATGGGTATCCGCTTCAAGGCATCGGTTTCGGCAAGAACGCGCTTCTATTGCGACGAATACGGCTTGCTTGTCACGCGCGACACACTGCTGTCCGCCGCCAACCTTGCCGACGAAGACTTCACCAAGGATGCCGCTGTCAAAATGGCCGTCGGCAAAGCTTATCAAAAAGGCGGTGTCGACTATGTTTCCGGCATGACTGCGGACGGTGATTACGAATTCACGGCCGCCATTGTCGGCATTCCGTTCACCAAAGAGGCCTGCACCGAAAAGATCGTCGTTCGCCCGTATGTTCTCATCGGTCAAACCGCCTTTTACGGAAATGTGCGGAAAGCTTCACTTGCCGATGCGGCAAACGCCGTCAAGAATCATCTCGATTACACGGAAAACGATTACGTCGAAAAGGTTCTCGAGCTTTGCAAGTAACGTGGGAAGCCGCATGAGAATCCGCTAAACAAAAAACTGACATCTCACAAAGAGGTGTCAGTTTTTTTATCATGCTTCCGTTATCAAAGAAGAATCACCGGTTCTCTGAACATCAGTCTGAATTGCGAAAGAGCTTTTTTGGCTCTTGCACTTGCAACAACTTCTTGGGTAAACCAATTATTAAGATGCTCACAAGTCAAATTGAAATCTTTAGCTTGTGCGAGCTTTTCTCTTTCATACATTAAATCGGACCAAAGATAGCGACAAATATGTTCACATTTACTACTTGGAACACTTTCAATCCAAGTTTTATCACTTAACGGCGGCAAGATACTTGTAATATTAACCACGTAATATTTCTCTTTCATTTCACGACCTTTGTAATCCTTGACTAAACCGCCAAATTCAATTCCGGTGAGTCCTGCCTCTTCAATAGCCTCCTTCAGTTCCTCCGAAGCAAACAGATCCGGCACCAAGCAGCCAAACTTTTTCTTTTTCATAAACTTCCGATCCACAAGCACATCACCAATCAATTCTCCGCACATTGGACAAAATTCATTTTCACATTGATTACGATGTTTTGTGCCATAATTACGGGAGTATTTCCCCTCTAATTCAAGAGGTGCAGACGGGACTAACCGAAAAAAATCCACTTTATTTAGTTCACTTTTCGTGTAATGAACATCTAAAAACACCCTCAAATGTGCTTTTCTCTGTTTAATCCAATCAATTAATTCCCTATATTCAGGAGTATCATATACCAAGGGGATAACCAACCGACCGTTAAAATCCGCATAATCTTCAAATGCTTTTGGTATATACGTTTGATAGTTTGCATATATTTTTTGATAATCGCATGGTTCAGAAATGTGTGCGTATATAAGAGCGATGTACTTCATTGCTAAACTCCTAACCAATCTGTTATATCTTTTGCATTATCTGCATTTTCAAGCAAAAATTCTTTTAATGCTGGTAACATATCCTCGAAGCCATTATCCCTATAGACCTTGCACACGGCTTCCCATATGTCTTGTGGATTTGCAGCATTTGTAACGATTTTTGCTTTTTTTTGATGATCATAGCCAATTGCATTTCTGAAAGCTTTTGTAATCTTTTGATGTGTTTCCTTATCAAGTGCAACGGACAGAATATCATCCGCATTTTTAATTCCAAGCTTTTTTGCAAACCGCTTTTCAATCAAATGATGGACTTCTAATCCAGTTTCCTTGGCTACTTTTTTTAGTTTTTTATAAGACATGACTATCGCTCCATCGCGAATCGCTTTGGCGCGATCTACTGCTTTCATGCCTTTGTATAAATCTACTACATCATCTGCCTTATTTGCAGCCACTACAAGCCTTGCAGTACCCCGGCTGGCTTTTACTACTTCGCCGATGCCACCCACAAAGGGGATAAGCACATCAGCTACATCACCTGCAAGTCCTGCCCATGCCCATACATCTGTTGGATTCTTTACAACATCAACAATGCTGAATCCAAGAGTAACAAGGTCGAAAACAGTCTCCCAAAACAGACCGGAATGATCGTAGTAACAATTTGGCCGATTTCCACAATACACATACAGTGCATTTGCCTGCATAATAGACAGTACACTCGGCACATTGATTTCGTACAGCCCGATAACACGGTTACCGAGATTGAAGTACGGGTCTTCCGAAAGGAATCTTGCCGTTTTCGGATTATAGTACCGCGCGTTCAGGTCATACAGGTCAACCGAATCCAAGTATTCATAGCCGGCATACCGGTACGGGTTATCGATCTCCTGCGAATAATCCGTTTTTTCCTCCGCGCCCTCCACCGGCTCAATGGTGAATTGCAGCGAAATTCCGTCGCTTAACGGATTGCCAAATTCATCGTATGCGTATTCAGCAAGCGTTTCTCCGGAAACGGATTTTACCAAGACGATATCGCCGTGTCCGTTGTACGACATAATCATCGGCTTATCCGTTGTCCGGCTTATCAGATTCCTGCCGTACACGTTGCGCGCTTTCAGCTCATTTTGCCCGTCAAGCTTGTCCGCTTAGATGCACAGACAAGCTTGACTTTGTGCTTTTATCCGCAGTAGTGATTTTTATTCCTTCACCCAACAATTTATTATTTCGCCGGAATAGAGGTTCATGTCAAGACAATACGTTTTCTCCTTCGTATTCAAGTACACAGACCCTCTGCCGTTTGGGATAATCGAAAAATAATAACGAAGCACATCAGACGACGAGATTTCCGGAAAGCGGTCTTTGACGATTGCAAATGCTTGGTCGCTGTCGATTTTCCAAGCATCCATATCCAATACACCATCCGGATTCAGTTTTCCTTCTCTGCCATAGTCAGCAAATTGATAGAATTCCCGTTTTTCCGTGTCTAACTCTGCCAAAACAACGATGGGCTTTTCTGCGTTTCTTTCCGATACGGTTACCCTTACCACACCGCGACCGTTTTCTTCCAAATCCATGAAAATCTCGCTGGCAGCTAAATCGAAACGGTCAAATTCTTTGAAAGACGCAATTTCGTCCTGCATATAGACCGCTACATCCTTAGCTGTTACAACATCATCCCCAAAGCTTTTGGAAAACTCCGGAACAGAAATTGTTGGATGAAATAGTTGCGCTACGAAACCGTAGCCTTGTGCAAATAAGGCAATGAATGCAAGCAGTGGCGTGACCAAAATGAAAATAGCGGCCTTTGCTACATGCATTATACTCATATCATCTCCTCCTAATCCAATAGCTCGTCAATACACTCCAAGTATTCGTATACTTTCCATGCGTACTCGTCACTTCCGTTATTTATCGCCGTTTTCGCCAAGCAGTTGTCCACTACATGGATCGAATTCGCATTCATAGCGAAGTTCATTGTTCAAATAGTACCGGATATCCAAGTTCTGATACGTTGTTTCGGCTGTAGCAGAATCCCATTCAAACGAAGTATCAAAAAGCAAGTCCAAATCATCAAGTACCCAATCGGAAACAGAAACAACCGTATCGCCACCATAGAGGCGTTCTGCCTCCGTTTGAACCGTGCTGTTAATTTGTCTGTTTGCGATATCGATTTTCACAAAATAAACATCCCGAAAAGATTGTGTGCGCTTGGTATAGACAAATTCAGCCGTTTCTGTGTTATCCGCATTGTTTCGCGTGACGTTGAAACCCCACAGTGCGTAATCGGAACCAATCTCTTCGGAAACATACGTTTCGGCAATGTCATACAGCGTTTTGATGGAATGAAGATTATACTCAGTGTCTATTGACCGCAACGGCGGCTGATGCTTACAGCTTGCAAAACAAACCGAAAGCAGTAATAGAAGAATCGCTGTGCAAATCATCTTTGTTGTGCGTTTCAGATGCATATTATCGTCTCCAATCATTCTAAATTCATATACTTTCGTCCGCTTCTTCCATCTTTCTCGCTTTAGAAAAAAGACGAAAAACTCTGTCTTGTGGCAACGCCGTATTACGCTATCGTGATTCTTTCACGCTGTAATGAGTGAACAGCTTCGCTTTTCATTCCCCATTTTTCTTTCGACCAATACCGGTCAATGAAAACGGATGGATCTTGCGACACGTCAAAATGGACAGTCATTGCTCCTGAGACATCATCTTGCAAAATACAAAGGAAATTAAAGGCTTTCCCGGCCACCATAAAAGCTGTATCAATGGTGGAATCCCATCTTCTTCCGTTATATTCCCAAAGGGCATGATCTCTGTACAAGGCAACATTTTCAATGCGTTCTTTCACATTGAAAATGTGCCATTTGCAGTCATCGAAATGATCAAACACAAATCGATTATCGACTTTTTTCATAATGGAATGTTTTCTTTGCAAAATATCACGGTTTGTAACAGACAAGTAAAGACTGGGATACTCATCGTTATCCTGCCTATCATCTTTAATCCGATTTTGAAGTAAGAGCAGATTTTCTGTTCCAAAATCAAACAACACCAGCGTTACAAAAGTAAAGTCCGGCTCGGCAGGCGAAAAAGCAGGATAATCCACAAGAATCCGTTCCAACGTATGTGTTTTAATTATCTCGCTCCATGGCGAACAGTCAGAATGGAACGTGTATTCGTTGGTTATACTTGTGTTCATCTAAAATCAGCTCCTATTTCCGGCATATAGTAAGGACTATCCGGGTCAAGATAGTAACTCTTATCCAAATAATCCGGATCCGCTATTGTAGACACCGTAATGGAACCATACGGGAATTGTCCCAAAAAACCTTGATCAGACATAGTATAGACGCCGGTAATATTGGCATATTTCCCGTTATAGCGTTTTATTGCGTCCGTCTCGGTAAGCCATTCTTGATTGATAAACCAGAACAATTCGTCTTGTGCATCCGAAGTCTTATAGTCAATTCCTAAGCCGATGGATTCACTTGCCCCATTAAACCAACTGTCTTTGGTTAAATAAATCCGGCAGCCTTCATAGAAGATTTCCACAACACCGCGCACTTCGACCGTTTTTCCGTCATATTCCTTTGGATTGGCAATCAGGTTAACAATGGAGACTTTCACCGGCTTGTCTGCATTTTCGTCTGTCTTTTTGTTACAGGCAGGTATCGTGAGAAGCCCTAGTAATAAGATGAAAATCAGTATAGATTTTTTCATACGAGTTCTCCCTCCTTAAAAACATCTGAAAGTAATCTGACAATCAGAAATCACATTTTTCAGCATTTGCCCGTCGAGCCAATACTCTCCTATATTCGAGCTTTCCGCAATATCATACACTTTCTCGCTATCATCGTTATACGCCTGCATAACAGAAACTTTATGTTGTCCGTTTTCCTCAAAATGCGTAATAGAAAAATGCTTACCGTGATAGATAAATTCGATTTCTCCGCCGCGTTCGATGTTGTCTTTGAGTTCATCAAAATCGGCAAAACAGTCTTCCATGTTATCACCTTCTTTCGAAATGCTGCACGTACTGATATTGGTGCAAATATTGCTGCAAACAGGTGCTTTGTCTGAATCAAGTTTTTGTATTTTCACCGTATATACGGCCAAACAAAGCCGTCTGCACTACCGGATTTTGACCATACGGTTTTCCAGCTTGTGCAACTCCACTTGTCGTTTTCTTTGTTGAAAACAAGTATATTCCCCGAAGAACGGTTGTTTGCAACATAGTATATTCGCGCGGTATCGCTTGCATAGCCTAATACTTTCAAGGAATCGATTCCATTTAACATGGTGTTATCCTTGTAAAGTTCTTGAAATTCAATTTCATAACGATTGGTTAAGACTTCGCATTTTATCAATGAGCCTATCCAAAAAAGCAGAGCAATCACAACTGTAAGGATAAGCACTCTCATTGTAATGCATTTCCTTTGTTTGGGGAGTGATTTCATGGTTCAACCTCCTGTTATTTTCGACCGATTCGCCTACTGACAAAACAAATAAAGCATTTCCTTTACCAACATTCGTCAGTATCCCGCTATGGAATCAGATACACATTCATTTTCATGGGATGTCCCTCTACCATATGGTCAACGACTTCGGATTCCCACCAAGGAAGGATCTGTTTCTCAAAGCTCTCATAAAAGCACTGTTTGCCATAGGCATCCTGGCTTAAGAATTCGTTATAATGCTCGACAACAAAAACGTATTCCGTGTAGTTTAACCACGAAAGATCTGTCATCCAGTCGTCATAACGCCCCCAAATTTCCTCGCATGGCCGGGGAAAGCTTAATCGTTTCTCCATGTACCGGATATAAGCATTGTATGTCGGATACTTTTTCCCATCGATTTCGACGACCAAGCAATGCGTATTGAGCAATGCGGCGTCTTTTATCTTTTGCACTTCCTGTAAGCTCGTGAAAATGATTCGGTTCATTTAATTCTTTCCTTTTCCGCACAAGCAATCAAAAACCTCCGACGCTTTTTGTTTTACGTCCGATTCGGTCGTAAAGAAATTCGGACAGCTTTCAAAGTCTTCTTTATAAGGAGAAAATCGGTCGGTTACGCTGCATAATTCGTGAAACAACCGATGCTCTTCCTCGGTTAATGAATCATAATCCGTTTCAATTCCGTATATAATGCCAAACTGATTTGCAAAATCTTCCGTTCGGTATTCTCCCTTCCGATAATGCTTCAATAAATAGTATAATTTTTGTCGTGATGTCATCATGATCGACCGCCTCCTATACTTTACGAACCGCCCGCTCTTTCACAACAATTATAACAAATCTTCAACTTTTTGTCAACATATTGATGATACAAAAAGCGAAGCAGTCCGTTACTTTCGCGAACTGCTTCGAAAAAATCTTATTTTTTGGTAATCTTAAAGCGCAGCTTTTTTCCGAAGCTTTTCCCGTTATCCGTCAACAGCCGGAACGCCGATTTTTTTAACTGGGAGTGCGATTCAAACGTTCGTTCGTACAGCGCGGCGACATCCTTGGCAAACTGCTCGCTTTCGAAGCATTTCGGCAAGGTTGCCGGCGGTTGGCCGCTGTTTTGGCGTTTTAACGGCAAAATGCGGTCGAGGGCATCCGCAAAGGTCGCTTCATCCGTAAAGAACGCACCGTTCACGCCGTCGGTGATTGCCTGCTCCAAGCATTCCTTGTCTTTAGCAAGCACCGGCACGCCGCAATACAACGCTTCGTAAAACGTCAGCCCCTGCGTTTCGCTTTCGGAAGCACTGGCGAACACGTCCGCAATGTCATAGAACCGGCGGATATCCGTATGCTTCACGCCGTCATGCACCACGACCCGGTTTTCAAGTCCCAGTCGTTTGATACGCCGCAAGACAGTCTCTTTATACGGGCCGTCGCCGACCGTGACAAGATACACGTTTTCATGGTTTTTCACATACGCGGCAAAGCAATCGACCAATTCATCCAAGTTCTTTTCGGCGGAAACGCGTCCCAAAAACAGCACGACCTGCGCATTCTCCGGCAGACCGATTTCTCGTTTGGTGTCGGACGGGTTCACCGTGCTGTCCTGTGCCTTCAATTCGCTGAAGTCGATACCGGTCGGGATGATCTCCATATGGATCTTGTCCGAAAAAGGTGCTTGCTTGACATAATGATACATCTTTTCGGTCGGCACGATCAGTGCATCGCACTTTTTGAACTGGTGATTGAGAAAGCGCGGCACAAAGCCGTCGCGAATGGCGTGAATATTCTGTAAAAGCCCGATATAATACTTATAATCGGTATGGAAGGTATGTATCCAAGCCGGTGTTTTTTCGCAGTGTACATGAATATGCTTGGCAATCAAAAAGGTGGAAAACTCGCAATTGGTATGAATGATATCGGGATTCCACGCAACAAGCTCATCGATATACCGGTGGCGTATCGGCGGCCGCATCCGGATGCCCGGATAAATAAAGGCCGGGACGCTCGAAAGCCGGTAGTTATTGCCGTCTTTGAAGGATTTCGTGCCGTCCGCAAGCGTCAGAACACGAATGTCATAGCCGCTTTTTTCCAGTTCCCGTGTCAATATGCCCAGCGATACCGAAACGCCGTTCTGTTTGCCGGCATCGACATCGTGAAGAAGTAGAATCTTCATAAAACCGCTCCTATAATCCGATTGGTAGGTGTGTCATGCAGATTGTTTATGTGTATTATACAATAAATCCGATGAAAAATCAACCGGATTTATTGTTCATTGTGTCGATTTAAGTAAAAATTAAGGATTGAACGTGCGGACACATACAAAAACGCCGCTCGACCTTGCTCCTTTGCGCCGGAAAAGCACGAAAAAGCATCGTCGGACGGCGGTGAAAAGCGGGCTTGCAAAGCCGTTTTTTAATCCAAAATCAGCAAAAGTGCCATTTTGAAGCGTTCCTTAGCCTTTACGAAATGCTTGCCGCCTTTGGCAAAGCAAAACGTTTCGCCGGCATGGAGCGTATGCTCTTGTCCTTCATAGCCGATGACGCCTTCGCCGTCTAAGGCAAACACCATCGCTTCACCGGGTGCGGCGTGTTCGGATAATCCCGTGCCTGCGTCAAAGGCCATGACGACGAATTTCATTTTTTCGTTGTGAAACAGGTCTTTGTTAACGATTTTTCCGTCGCTGTACGGGACGGTTTCGGCAAGCGAAAACGCCTTGCCGATGGGTTCTTTCATGTGCTCATCCTCTTCTTTTTTTGCTTAGTATGTGCGTTTTAACGGCGTTTTAAGCAAAAAGCCTTATACGGTTTTATTTCTACTGTTTTTCACCGGCTTCAGGCATCGCCGTATGGAAGGTGCGGTAAAAAAGCCGGACGTGCTTTTCCAAGCGCGCCACGCATTCTTCCTCGCGCTGCGGCTCACGGTCGCAGATGCCGAGCAGCGTAAGCACCGGCGACACATACATGAGTGCCAACTGTTCGGGATCTTCCGCGCACAATTCGCCGTTTTGCGCAAGATAGCGGAAAATTCCGGCGTGATAGGCGATCATGCGATCCACATACCGCTCGGAATACAGTGCGGAAAGCTCCGGTGAACGGAACTGTTCGATGGTCATCATGCGGCGGAATTGCCGGATGGCGCGGTTATGCAGGGAAAAATCGAAAATCTGCCGCATTTTTTCCGCCAAATGCTCCTCCGAGATCTTGGAAAACAAGCCGAGATCTTGGGAAAGTGCTTGGACATGAATGTTGATTTCGTCGGTATAATCCTCGTATTGCCGGGCAGTTTTTTCAACAATTGCGTCGAATATCGCGCGTTTTCCCGGAAAATGATTGTATAAGGACGGTGCTTTGATACCGACGGCTTTGGCAATCTGATCCACGCTGACGGCGTCATACCCGTTTTCGGAAAACAGTTCCAAGGCTTTCTCTAATATCGTTGCTTTGGTATCCTCCAGTTTCATCTGTCCCTCTCCTTGCCGCCTAACACTCGTTAGGCTTATTATACCGCAAGAGGCGGTTCTTGTCAAGAGTCATACAACAAAGCAAAAAACAACCGACGGTAGCTGTTTTTGCCGTTTTCGGTTGTTTTTCGCATTTTCAATTGTATTGGAATTTTCGGTTTGGCAGCATACACCTGCACGCGTCAAAATAATCCTATTTGACTTTTTTGGCTTCACACACAGGCGACAGGCTGTTAAGGCCGTCCCAAATCATGGCCTTGGCATGGGTGTAGGAAACCTCCGACGTGAACGTGACAGCCTCACCGGCATATGCCGCCGTTTGCAGCTCCACCAGCCGTTTTCCGTCATAAAACGCTAAGAGGATCGTGCCGTTTTCCATATTGGCCGGGCTTACAACAATCCCATCCGCCGTTTGTACCGCCCTTATGCCTTTACAGAACGTGATCTCGTCCCGTGTGACGGAATAGCTAACGCCTTTTAAGATTTCGTCCCAATCCGCTTCACTTCCGTTGTAATACACCTTTTTGGGACTGCCGCAGCCGGAAAAGGCATAATCACCGATGATTTCCACGCTGTTTGGGATGGTAATGCTCGTTAAAGCATCACAGCCGAAAAAGGCATATCCGCCGATGGTTGTCACGCCGTCCGGAAGTCGGATGCTTGTCAAGGCGTCACAAGTGTTAAACGCCTCCTGTCCGATGCTTGTCAAGCCGTCCGGCAGAAAGATGCTTGTCAAATTCCGGCACCGTTCAAACGCTCCGACGGCAAGGCTTGTGACACCCTCCGGAAGGGCAAACGAGGTATCCGGTTTGTTCTTCGGATAGCACACAAGCTCCGTTTTCTCTTTGTTGTATAAAACGCCGTTTTCGGAAATGTAGGCTGTATTTTCCGGGTCAACGCGTATTTCCGTCAGGCCGGTACACGTTAAAAACGCACCTTCGCCGAGGCTTGTCACGTTTTTCGGAATGGTGATGCTTGTTAAGCCGTAGCAGTTGGCAAAAGCTTTGCTTCCGATGCTTTGCACGCTTTCGGGAAGTGTGATGCTTGTCAGCGCATCGCAACCGTAAAAGGCAGCATCGGCAACGGTTACTGTTCCGGGCTTTACGGCATAGTCGCTTGTTGTCGTTCCTTCCGCTATGCCTTTGTTCACCGCCCATTCATCCGCTTTTATAAGATGGTTCCCGATATACAGCACACTGCACAACTCACTGTTATCATACCACTCGTTATAGAGCGCGGTTCTTGCAAACGCCTGATCACCGATGCTTGTCACGCTGTCGGAAAGCGTGATACTCTCCAAATTGCCGCACCAATCAAACGCATATGCACCAATGCTCTGCACGCCGTCCTCAACGACAACGCTTGCTAAGTTATCACAGGAGGAAAAAGCCGATTCTCCGATATGCTGCACATTGCCGGGAACAGTCACGCTTGTTAAGGCCGTGCAATGGTCAAACGCACTTTCGCCGATTTCCGTTACGCCCTCCGGGATAGTCAAGTCCGCAAGCTCGGAACAGCCGTAAAAGGCACATTCGTTAATGCTTTTCACGCTGTTCGGGATCGTGACGTTTGTCAGAGTGTCAAGGCTGAAAAAGGCATATTCGCCGATGCTTGTGACGCCGTCAAGGATGTTGATCGTTTCAAGATTCTTGGTGATTTTTGTAACTTTTCTCCACGGCGCTATCATCCCGGGGAATTTCTCATCAAAATCCGACATTTTGCCCGTGCCGTCAATGGTCAGCGTTTTGGTATCGGTATCATAGCTCCATTTTAAGCCGCTGCCGCAAGACGCGCCGGTAGTTTCGTCGCTGATGATTTCGGCAAAGGCCGGAAAAGCCATGCAAAAGGCGGCGATCAAAATAACGAATGTCAAAAGTCTTTTTTTCATGCTGCACTCCCTTTCGTCGGTTACGGGTTGTTAATCACATACGAGAACTTCAAAAACATGGTCGCCGTGTCGGCTCTTGACGGCGCAATCTTCGGATAAAGGGCGTATTCATAGCCGTTCACCGAATGGATATACATCACGTTTTCGTCAAAGCACCATGCAATGGGAAGCTTGGCATAATCGTCGATATCCGCATAATCGTTGTAGCTTTCAAGGGCTTCCGGCGTTCCCGAACCGTCAAGCGATACGTCGATGCCTTTTGACCGCGCATAGCGGTAAAAGATGGCCGCGATCTGCTCTCGTGTGATGACGGCATCCGGCGAAAACGCGTTATTGCCCGTGCCGTTTAAGATGCCGTTTGCCGCCGCCCAGGCGACCGGCGTTTTGTACCAATCCTCCGTCAAATCCGTAAAGGCGGCATTTCCGCTTGTTTCCGGAGAACCGGCGAACCGATAGAACATGGTGGCAAACTGGGCGCGTGTCATGCTGTCGTCGGGCGAAAAGGTTGTGTCGCTCGTGCCGTTCATAATGCCGTTGTCAAGGCAGAATTCGATGCCGGAATGGTTCGGATCGCCCTCGGCACTTTGAATATCCTTAAAGCGTTTGACGGCGCAGGCACTGCCTTTTTCCTCACAGGTATGCCGTCCGTCCGCCGCGGCGGTCGGGTCGCCTTTTTCGATCACTTCGCCCGTATCGAGAAGGTGGCACTCAAAGCCGTTATCGCGTGCGTACTGCTCGGCCGCCGTGCCGCTGTAGCAGTTGATGACAAGGTTTTCGTTGCGCTCGTCTCTGTCGTCCACATAGTCCCAGCCGAAGGCGTGCAGATCGATCTGCGTTACGCTTTTGGGAATGGTGACCTCGTTTAAGCTGTTGCAGCGGAAAAAGGCGGCTTCGCCGATATGCTCCACGCCCTCTTCAATCGTGAGCTTCGAAAGGCTCTCACACCACGAAAAGGCGTTGTCGCCGATTTCCTTGACCGTGCCGGGAATGACGACATTATTGAGGTTTTTGCACCAATAAAAGCCAAGCTTTGAAATGGATTTCAAGGTTGACGGAAGCTTGACCGATGTGATGTTCGACATTCCGAACGCATTAACGCCCATCAGCGTTGTTCCCTCACGGATGGCAATATCGCCGACTGCTTCCCATTCGTGGATCTGCTTGTTTTCGGTCGGCGCACCCGGATCGGGATTATCGATCATGGCATAGCCGATACGGATACCGGCAATCAAATACTTGCCGTGATATTGAATGCCGTCCACGCGGTTTGCCGGGTCTGCGTCATAAGCCGAACCGAAAAAGATTCTTTCGCCGATATATTCGAGGTTTTGCGGCATGGTGATGTTTTTTAACGCTTCGCCGCTGATGGCTTCGGTTCCGATATATTTGACGCTTTCGGGAATGACAAGAGTTTCGAGGATGTCGCCGCAGTTAATGGCGTAATCTTTTATAACCTCGAGACCGTCGTTTAATTTAAGATATTTCAAGTACCGGCAGTCAATGGCTCTGTTTCCGATTTCCTTTATCGTAGGCGGTAATGTGATGCCGGAAATTTTTGTTGCGCTTTCACGAAGTGCTCCGTCACCTATAGCTGTAACCGTGTGACCGTTTATCTCTGACGGAATATTAAGTTCAATCGTAAAATTCGGATCGGAGTCGTACCAGAATTTCGCCGAATAACTTGTAATCATTGCCGAGCCGTCTTCGCGGATGGTATAGACAAGAGATTCGAGCGAATCATTTTGCCGGTACTCCTCCATATCATCGGTTACAGCCGTTTTGCTTTGTTCGTTCCATTCCATGCCGTATTCCGTATCATAAACGCTCCACGCATTTGCCGTTAAAGCAAACACGGCGGCAAGGGCTGCCGCGCCGAACATCGTGTAAATCCGTTGTTTCAAGCACATACATTTAACCTCTCTTTGCGGATTCGTGTTTTCGCTCATTTTTGTGTGAAAAGCGGTTTTCCAACCGTTTTGTTCATTATACCGTATTTATGGCATTTCGTAAACGATATTTCCGCAATTGGCATTGCCGCACGCGGAAATTATTTCCGTCAAAACCATTGACATTCCCCGATGGGTGCTGTATAATGAAAAAAACGCACCGAGGTGGGAACCATGTTTCGAGAGACGTTAAACGACTATATCGAACGCTTGCAATGCTCCGGCAAAGAGTTTGCCGAACAATGCGGCTTATCCGAAGCGACCGTCAGCCGCTACAAAGCCGGTTCGCGTATTCCAAAGCCCGGCTCTGAGGATTTACAAAAGCTCTGCCGCGGCATCCATGCCCTTGCCGAGCAAAAAGGCATGGATATATCCTATCAAACCGTTTTGCAGGAGTTAACCGACCTTGCGGAGATTCCGCCGTTTGACTATGCGTCTCTGCAAAAGAAATTCGGACAGCTGTGTGCCGCTTTTTCGGTCAACCTCGCCGACATGGCCAAAAAACTGCCGTATGACGCCTCGTATCTGTCCCGCATCAAAAGCGGCAAGCGAAAACCTGCCGCGCCGCAGAAGTTCGCGTCGGATATCGCGCTTTACATTTCGGCCTACTATCACACCGAAAATCACAAAAGAGTCGCTGCCGAACTGATCGGCATATCGCCCGATCATCTCAAAACGCCCAAGGCCTATGCCACAAGGCTTGGCTTTTGGCTCACAAACAGCGAAAACGCGGAACAAGAGAAACCGTCCGAAAATCCCGTCAACCGCTTTCTGACCGCTCTCGACGCTTTCGACTTAAACGCCTACATAAAATCCATTCGCTTCGACGAATTAAAGGTGCCGTCACTTCCGTTTCAGCTGCCGACAAGCAAAACCTACTATGGGACGGAGCAAATGAAAAACGGTGAGCTTGATTTTCTCAAAGCCACCGCTCTTTCCAAATCCAAGCACAGCGTTTTTATGTACAGCGATATGCCGATGGAGGACATGGCTGCCGACATGGCATTTTCGAAAAAATATATGTTCGGACTCGCCGCTATGCTGAAAAAAGGCTTGCACTTAAACGTCGTCCACAACCTCAACCGTCCGTTTGACGAGCTGATGTTAGGCTTGGAATGCTGGATACCGTTATATATGACCGGGCAAATCACGCCGTATTATCTGAAAGGAACGCACAATTCCGTTTTCGGACATTTGCTAAATGTATCGGGTGCCGCAGCCTTATCCGGCGAATGCATTGCCGGGTTTCACAACAAGGGCAAATACGAGCTGACAAACAACAAGGACGAGCTTGCCTATTATCAAGAGCGCAGTGCGTGTATCTTGAAAAAAGCGCATTCATTAATGGACATTTACCGCGAAGATCGGGAAGCTGCGCTTGCGGCGTTTTTGTTTGCCGATTCCCACACAAGCGGAAGCCGGAAGAATCTGCTCTCCACACTGCCGATCTACACGGCAACCGACGCTTTTTTAACGGAATTTCTGCAAAAACGTGCGGTATCCGCCGAGCAAATGCAAAAAATTCTCACCTATGCCGCCACGCGCCGAAGCCAAGTGCTTGAAATTCTGCAAAACAATACGCTTACGGATGAAATTCCCTGTCCGAACGAAGCGGAATTTCGGGAGCATCCGCTTTCGCTCTCACTTTCCGGCCTATTTTGTGAGACAAATTTTGCCTACACCTTTGAAGAGTATACCGAACATTTGCAGCTCACCAAAGCCTTTGCCGCAGAACACGCAAACTACTCCGCCGTGCGTGCAAGGAACAATGCCTTTGCCAACATCCAGATTCTCATGCACGAAAACAGCTTTGTCATGATCTCCAAAAACACAGCACCGACCGTTCATTTTGTGATTCGTCATCCGGTGCTGCGGAATGCCATCGAAAACCTGGAATTTCCGGTTTTATGATTCACGCGAAAACACCCGGCTTGCGCTTGTAAGCCGGATGTTTCCTATATTTTGCTGATATTAAAAGGAATTCATCTGCGCAAGCGAAGCATTTTTGTAACGCTCGTCATCGGTGACTTCCCGTATAACGCGGATGCCTTCCGGAAAATCGATCCGCTCATTTTCATCGGCAAGCTCGATTTCCAAAATCGCGCGGTCTTTCCAAAACGGATACACATCGATTTCAAAATAGCGGCTGCCGGAGGTAAGGCAATAGCGCGTTTTTCGTATCTGCTTTTTTGAGGTGTCGGCATCCATGAGAAACGTAAGATACTCTTCTTTGGTAAGCCGCCGTTCAAGCTCCACGCGCTTGATGCCGGACAGCTTGCGCTTGGTTGTGAGAAAATACACGTAATGGCCGTTTTCACCGCGTTGGCGCACACGCACCTCGTCGCCGTTTTCGCTCTGCAAATAGGTTTGAATGATTTCAACGCGGCGGCAGGCAGGACTTGCTTCCAGCCGTTTGATATCGGGATATTCGATCAAAAATTTGCGTTCAATTTCCAACGGCTCCGGCTCACCGAGAAACGCGGAAATCTCTGTTAACAAGCGCTCCATCTTATCCTCAAAGCCGGTCGAATTATCGATCACGCGGAAATGCGGATGTCCCGTCCAAGCCGCAATCAGTTTTTCGTCCATAGCGGCCGCCTCCTCGGCGGTTTCGGTTCTCGCATCGTTGTTTGCGGTGGTATAAAACTCTGCCGCGCCTTTGGCGGCGGTCACAAGATGAAAAACAGCGTCGTATTCGTCACGAAGTTCGGTTTCGCCGTATCCGAGAAGCTGCAGTGCGTTTGCAAATTCAGACTCCGTCATATAGGCTTTGTTATCCATCATGCCTCTGTCGCAAACGACAAGCACTTTTTCCTTGCCGAAAAGCTTTGCGGCGCCTTCGGTAAAGATTTTTTCCTTTTCAAGCTGGAGCTTCATTTGGCAGAGCTGATAATCGAGGTTGCTTTCCAGCGTCCACGGCGCAATGCCGCCCATTATCAGCTCGGTTGCCGTTTCCGGGATAATAATCACCGTATAGCCGAGGTCGGTAAACGCTGTTTGTATACGGCTGAGAGCTGTTGTTTTACCGGCACACGGACCGCCTGTGATGACGATCTTTGTGATACGCTTTTCGCCGTTCTCGTCTTTCTTCAAAAGCGTATCGGCCGAGACCTCAAAAAGTGCGGCCAACTTTGTGATTGTATCGAGATGCGGCTTGGCGTTTCCGTTTTCCCATTTGGATACCGCTTTTCCCGAAACGCCGAGCCTTTTGCCCAATTCATTTTGTGAAAGTCCCGCGTTTTTGCGAAGCGTATACACGCTGTTTCCGAAGTTTCTATCCTGCATTTTCTTCACCTCACACGGTAATTGTAGCATATTTTATGTTTTTTTGCAAGGCTTGCGTGTCGAATGGAGGTAGAAGTATGCGGCGTGTGCTGTCCCGGAAGGGACAAGCTTTCCGAAAGGAAAGTTACAAATTTTTTTGCCCTACTTTTTGTACTTTACAAAAAGTAGGAAAAAGTTGCCGCCGCAGGCAACACAAAAAGGCGGCATAGCCGCCCAAAGAAGCTGCTCGGACGTGCAAAAAGTTGCCGGTGGCAAGTTTTTGTGCGTCGGAGAC
>URCT01000025.1 GCA_900546385.1 uncultured Eubacteriales bacterium
CTCCGACGCACAAAAACTTGCCACCGGCAACTTTTTGCACGTCCGAGCAGCAACTCTTTCCTACTTTTTGTAGAGTACAAAAAGTAGGGCAAAAAACTTTGAAACTTTCCTTTCGGAAAGTTTGTCCCTGCCGGGACGGCACGCTCCGCGTGCTTTTTCGCCGCCCTTCGGCGGCTTTATACCGGAACACCGATCCGGTGTTCGTTGCCCTCCTTGCGGTATTGCTCACGGTATTCGCTGGGCGATACGCTCATTTTCCGCTTAAATGCACGCGAAAAATAATAAATGTCCTGAAAGCCGGTCTTTGCGGCAATGTCGGCAACGCTTTTGTTGGTATAACGTAGTAGTTGCGTGGCGTGCTGCATACGAATGTCCAAAATGTAACTGTTTATGGACATACCGGTCTCCTTGCGAAAAATATAAGAGGCATAGGATTTGCTGATGTGGGCACTTTTGGCTACCTCCTCCAAGCATATCTTCTCGGAAAACGACGCACAGATATAACGCTGCATATTGTCTACATACCGGTTTTTCCGGTTTTTTTCATTTGCGCTGGCAAGCGAATAGATCAGATACTGAAAAAGCGTGTCGGCAAGTTCGTTGGCAAACGGAACCGGCGAAACGTATAGCTCGGTCAACCGATCAATACAGTATTTAATATCATAGCTGTCCGCGTTCCGAATCAGAAAAGGCAGCTCTACCGGCAGCGGCGTGTCGCCGGGAAGAATGATGGAGGTGTATACGGCACGCTCTGTTCCGGCAAATCGCTCACGCGTGTGGCCGCGCGGCACAAATAATGCTTCGCCGGCACCTACCGAAAACGGTTCGCTGTCATCAATGCTGTATTCCAAATGCCCGCTGTATACAAACGTAAAATCCGTGTCCGGCATAAGAATCCGCTTCAACGCGAACGGAATCCGGTCACGGTGGGATAAATAGGGCGAGCGGAAATTTTCCGGCTTTTGGCTCATGGTTGCCTCCTTTTTTCGGTGGAAGACAGAATCTGCTTCTGCCGATTATCGTTCGAAAAGACAAATGCGGCAGGCTTTATCGTAGTATTTTGCATTGCCGCAAGCGTCTGTATTTATTATAATACTGATTGTGGGAAATGTCAATCGCAAATAAATACAGGCGATATTTTTCGTTCAATTTTACAAGAAAAGGAGCAAAAACATGAAAAAAACTCTGTGGCGGCTGTCGGCAGTTTTACTGACACTCGGCGCTGCAATCGCGGCCGCTTTTTCGGTAAGTGCGTTTACGGCAGAAGCGGTCGAAAAAGCAAACGAACAGCTTCCGGCTCAGGCAGCGCAGCTTTCCTCGGAAGCATTTACCCGTTCGGAATACGATTTTAATGCCGGCTGGAAATTCAAATTCGACGCAGACGGCGACTATGGCGCAAGCGTCGACGATACCTCTTGGGAAAGCGTGACCTTGCCGCATACCTGGAATGCCGCAGACGGCACCAACGGCGGCTACGACTATAAACGCGGCAAGGGAATGTACCGCAAAAGCGCGGTAATACCGGCTTCCTTTGCCGGTAAACGGATATTCATCGAATTCGGCGGCGTCAACGTCGTTTCTTCGCTGTATATTGACGGCTCTCTCGTTCCGTTTGTGTATGAGGATGGCAGGACGAGCGATATCCATAACGGCGGCTACACCAAATTCCGCTTCGATATCACCGATAAGGTCACGGCCGGAAGCACACATACCTTTGCCGTGTGTGCCGACAACACCAAATATCAATGGGCCGCGCCGCTGGAGGGCGATTTCACGTTTTACGGCGGCATATACCGCGATGTGAAGCTGATTGCCGTGCCGGACGTTCACATTGATTTATTGGATAACGGCTCGGAGGGTCTGTATGTCACAGCCTTGAAAAAGAGCGATACGGAAAATACCGGCATTTGGGAGCTTACCGTGAAAGCGACGCTTGTCAACGACGGGGCTCAGCCCAAAACGGTAAACGTCTCGACGCTTGTACGTGAGCCGGAAGCCTTTGAAGCGCTTTCCACCGTACCGGAAACGCTGACGCCTTTTGATGAAAGCGCCATGACCGGCACGGCCGTGCTTGCGGACGACACAAGCGAGATTACCCTTGCTGCCGGTGAAAGATATGTATTTACCAAGACCTATGAAGTCACCGACCCGAAGCTTTGGAACGGCAAGGCTTCTCCTTTCCGCTACGACGTGAACGTGTCGCTTTCGTATGGCGGTGAAACGCTTGACGCAGTCAGCGATAAGATCGGTTTCCGTACCTTTTCGGTTGACCCGGAAAAAGGATTTTTCCTAAACGGCGTGTCCTATCCATTGCGCGGCGTGTCCAAGCACCAGGATTTTGACGGCGTCGGCAACGCCATAACGACGGCAATGCAGGATACCGATTTCGGCATTCTCTATGAGATCGGTGCCAACACGGTGCGGCTGGCGCACTATCCGTATGTCGATTATTTCTATGACCTGTGCGATCAGTATGGGCTTGTGGTTTGGGCGGAGGTTCCGTTCATCACCGATATCGGCGGCAGCGGCGAATACGGTGAATTTGACGAGGATCGCACAAAATTTGTCGGAACGGTCAAGGATCAGCTTGTAGAGCTTATCCGTTCGCAGTACAATCATCCGTCCATTGTTTTTTGGAGTATGCAGAACGAGGTTGACCGGTATTATTATTCGGTCATGCGCGAGTTGATGGAAAAGGAAATCTATCCGCTTACGAAAAAAGAAGACCCGAACCGGATTGCCACCTTTGCCACCTACCATGAACAGGGCTTTGACTGGAAGGCTGATGTGGTGGGACTCAATTTCTATCCGGCTTGGTATGGCTATGAAACGTATCAGTTTACGACCGTTTTGCAGGATTATCATAAGAGATACCCGGGCTTAAGCCTTGGCATTTCGGAATATGGCGCAGGCGGCAGCGAGATCCAGCACGAGGAAACGCCCACGCGTCCCGAACCGTTCGGCGACAGATTCCATCCCGAAGAATACCAAACCTTTGTGCATGAAGAGATCGCAAAGCAGATCTATTCCGGCGATTTGGATTTCCTTTGGGCGACCTATATCTGGAATCTGTTTGATTTCGGCTCGGATAAGCGTGCCGAGGGTTCGCGAAGCGGTATCAACGACAAGGGACTTGTCTCCTATGACCGCACGGTCAAGAAGGATTCCTTCTATGTTTATAAGGCACTTTGGAGCGACGAGGCGTTTGTGCATTTGCAGAGAAAACGCTTTACGGTGCGCGATACGGATAAAATCACCGTCAAAGCCTCCTCCAACTGCGAGAGCCTTTCGCTCACCGTCAACGGCAAAGCCTTTGGCGAGACGCTTGCGAATGACGGCTTCGGCCAGTTCTCGTGGACGAAGGTGCCGCTGGAGCTCGGCGAAAACACGGTCGTACTCACCGGCACCAAAGACGGAAAGACCTATACGGACACCGTCGTGTGGACGCGCACAAAGAGTAAGAACACGAATATTTCATCGACTGTCCTCACGGTGGATGCCTCTCAAAAGACCATTGTTCTTCGCACTGCCTTTACCGCCGACAAGGTGGCGGATTACATCCGGACGGACGATGAAAAAGCCGTGCTTTCGGTCTTGTCCGCCGATAAAACGACGGTCATGACCACACAAGCCGTTGAACCGCGTATGTATTTGCGCGTCACGGCGGAGGACGGCGAAACGACCGCCGATTATCGCTTCTTGGAAAACAATATCGGCTTCGGCAAGAGCGTCACAAGCGGCACGACCTCGTATGCGGCTTTGGTCAACGGTAAGTATGACGACACGGTGTACTTAGACGGGTTGAGCCTTACCAAAGAGCTGGTGATCGATTTGCAGGAGGTTTACCATGTCGGCTATCTGAAGCTGTATCCGGCAAATGCCGATTGCAGCTATGCGCTTTCCATCAGCCGCGACGGCAAGACCTATGCTCCGGTGACGGTGACAAGTGCCGCCGCTGCGGACTATACGACACTTTCGACAGGCGATAAGAGCGCGCGTTATCTGAAGCTTGCCATCACTTCGTCCTCCAGTCGGCTGACTATGTCCGAAATCGAAGTCTATGGCTGGCGTTTTGCAGGCTCTGCCTATGCGGTGGACGAAGCCAAACGCATCATCGTCACAAATTCTGCCGGCGAACAGCTTGCAGACAGCGTCTTTCTTGAAACGCTTGACATTTCCGGCAACTGCACCTATGAGATCGTCCGTTCTTCCTCCGTCTTTTACGTTTCGGACGGCGATACCTTAAAAATCACCGACGACCTCGGCAAGGTGACGTTTTATACCATCTGCACCGACGCAGACTGCCAAAACCGTCACAGCACTAATGTCGCCTTAGGCAAGCCTGTGACTGTGAGCGATCCCGGCCAACCCGACCGGCTGCCGTTCTATATCAACGACGGCGTTATCGGCACGACCGATGCCGATCCGCGCTGGCAAGCTGCCAGCTCCGCTTATCCGCAGACGATTATCATCGATTTGGAGGAGTATTACAGCATCGATTCCTATGAGCTTGTGACCTTTGCCGCCATCTATAACGACCGCGCCTATGGCTATAAGCTATCCGGAAGTCTTGACGGCGAAAACTATACGGTTCTCGATGACCGCTCCGGAAACACGGACAGAAGCGGCGTACATTCCGGCTCTCTTGCCGCAGAGGTGCGCTATATCAAGCTTGAAATCACGAGCAGCACCAAAGGCTCTGCCGGCGTTATCGAGCTTTCGGTTTACGGAAGCCTGGCCGACAAGACCGTCAAAGGGCTGGCGGTCAAGTACCCGAAAATGCTTCTTGCTGTCGGAAGCAGCGAAACGGTTTCGCTAAGCCTTTCGCCCGCCTTTGCCGAAAAGCCGGAGGATCTGACCTTTGAGAGTGCCGATGCGAATATTGCCTCGGTCAGTGCCGTCGGAACGGTCACCGGAAAAAGCACCGGCAGCACGACGGTCACGGTTTCGAGCGCGTCGCTCGGCCTTTCCGCCAAAATCGCGGTCACGGTCTCCGATAAGCACGTGCTTTCGTTAGGCCGTCCGGTACAGTTACAAAACAATGCGGATCAAGCGTCCGATACGCCGCTTGTTAATGTCAACGACGGCGATCTTTCGACCCGTTGGCAGGGAGAAAGCAGTGCGGCTTCTGCCGGTGCGCCGACCTATATCACCATCGATTTGGAAAGACTCTGTGCGGTCGACAGCTTGGATGTCTCTTTCTTCAGTCCGTCAAGCCGTGCGCACTACTATGAGATTTCGGTAAGCACCGACGGAGAGAGCTTCACGCAGGTCGTTGACAATTTGCAGAACAGCCGCTATAACGTAACGACCTTTTCGCATACCTTAACCCAAAGCGTGATGGCACGCTATGTGCGCTTAGGCATTACCGGCCAAACGGCAGGCGCAACGCCCGGCGTTTATGAATTGACCGTTTACGGCGAACCGGCCGAAAACGAAGTGGAAGCACTAACCTTTGACAAAGAGTACCTGTATTTGGGTGTGGGCGATGTCGAAACGCTTGCATACCGTGTCGAACCGGCCGGAGCGGACGGTGCGGCGCTTATCTGGAAAAGCTCCAATGAAAAGGCGGCCACGGTTGCTCACGGCGTTGTTACGGCAGTCGGCATCGGCGGCACGCAGATAACGGCCTACACGGCGGACGGAACGCTGCTTGCAAGCATCGATGTGTTCGTTGAACGCTTAAGAAACATTTCCGTCGGCAAAAAAGTCATCGATTACGACGATTACGGCGTGGAGTTTGAGTACGGAACCAATTACAAAAACACGGTAGAAAATCTGACAGATGGTTTAATCCCGTCCTCAAGCTTCAACTTCCCGCGCTGGCACGTCCAAGACCGCGATACGCATTATGCCGTCATCGATCTGGAGGGCGTTTACGCCGTAGAAGAGATTGATCTGTACTTCTTCTATTACAGCTCGCGCGCCTACGGCTATAAGCTTTCCGCAAGCCTTGACGGAGTGACCTTTACCGTGATGGCGGACCGCTTGGAGAACACCCGCAACGGCGTGCGCACGGAGGCCTTTGAAAGTCCGGTCTATGCAAGATATATCCGCCTTGACATCACCGCGCCTGTCAGCCCTGCCACCTCCACGACCGGCGTGTATGAAGTAAGCGTTTACGGCAAACCGGCAGACTTTGCGGTGGAGACCTCCCAAAAGAACTCGATCCGCATAAACGGAAACAGCGGCATCCGCTTCGGCGGCTTTGTGAGTGCCAAAACGCTTTTGAACGCGGACGAATGCGGCTTTATCATCGCACGCGGCGATCTCTTAAACGCAAAAGGGCTTGCTTCGGAGGAAGAAGTGAAAATCGCTTCCGTCACCGAAGAAAAAACGGATGGCTCGTTTACGGCGGCCACGGAAAACGGCTTGAAATTAGTCGGCGCACGCAATTACCGCAAAGACGATTTCAACAAGCTCACTGCCTCCGACGACGGTTCGACGCCCTTTGGCGAAACCTACGACGTGCAGGGCTTTTGGTTTACCGGCGTGCTTGTCAGCTTGGAAAACAGCTATACGAATGCGGACGACGGCAAGACCTATGCGCACCGCTACAACGTGCCTTTTGCGGCGCGTGCCTATGTAAAGATCGGCTCGAGCTATTATTACGGCTCCTGCCGCACGGCAAGCCTTGCCGAAACCGCACAGAGAATCAAGGAAAACGGCGGCGATGCCTATACCAAAAATCAAGCGTACATCGATAACATCCTTGCACAGGCGGATGCCATACTGGATGAGTGAGGAGAAAACATGAAAACGTATTGTACACCCACATGGGAATTTCTTCCGCTTTCGGCTGCCGAAACGATTCTCGCTTCCGGCGAAAGAGTCTTTAACGATTCCGAAATCGATGCGGAGGATCTGTTTGACGGCGATTAAAGCGACATAACGAGAAAAAGCTGTACGCACAAGAACGTACAGCTTTTTCGCATTTATCGGACGGTCGGGAACAAGTCGCTTGCGGCAGTGCCGCGAAACGCCTTTTACCCGAAAAATTCTCCATGTGTCGTGCGGTCAAGCCCTAAACCGAAGCTGACGGTAATGGCATCGTTGACGCGGTCCATCACAGCGTCGTCCAAATGCCCCATCTTTTCTTTTAGGCGCGTTTTGTCGATGGTGCGTATCTGTTCGAGCAAGATGACCGAATCCTTGGCAAGCCCATACCGATCGGCAAAAACCTCAATGTGTGTGGGCAGCTTGCTTTTGGAGGTTTTGCTGGTGATGGCGGCGGCAATGACGGTCGGACTGTATTTGTTGCCGACATCGTTCTGCACAATGAGCACCGGACGCATACCGCCTTGCTCCGACCCGACAACCGGACTTAAATCAGCGTAATAAATATCTCCTCTTCTGACGTTCAATTTCTTCACTCTCCGCTGTTTTTATGTTTGTGGTTTCCTTGTCTTTCCGTCTTTATTCTTAACGTAAAGCGAAGGACTTATGCGGTCAAAGGAAAAACTTTTTTCGTATAAAGCCATACCGCTCTGTTAAAGTATATTCCGCCCATCGCACCTTTGGCAAAAAAACGCACGCAGAGAATTGGACCAAAGCTGCAAAAAAGCGGAAACACCGTTCGTTTTTCACTCGATGCGTCCGCTTTTTTGCTGATTCTGCTGTTTTGTCGGCTTCCGTCCGGTCACAACGCGTCGTAGTAGTCTTTGACGACCTGACGTTCATCAAACGGGTATTTGACGTTCCCGATTTCCTCAAACAGCTGCTGTCCTTTGCCGACGAGTAAGACAATGTCGCCGCGCGAAGCGTGCTCCAGCGCATAGCGGATGGCATCCGCACGGTTTTTGATGACGGCATATGCGCCCTCCGTTTTGGCAATGCCCGTCAGAATGTCGGCAAAAATGGTGTCCAAATCTTCAAAACGCGGATTGTCGGAGGTAATCACCGAAAGATCCGCATTTTTCCCGGCAATTTCGCCCATATCGAACCGCCGCACGCGCGAACGGTTGCCGCCGCAGCCGAAGACGCATACAATGTGCCGCGGCTTGTATGCCCGCACCGCGTCGAACAGGCTTTGTAAGCTGAGGGCGTTGTGCGCATAGTCGATCATCACCGGGAACGGGCATTTCGGGTGCTTGACAAGCTCGTTTCGCCCGATGACGTGTACGGTTTCGAGTGCCGGCAAAACAGCTTCGCACGGAATTCCCTGTAACGATAAAACGCTGACGGCACATAACGAATTGTATACCGAAAACCGTCCGGGTACGCCCACGGTGATACGCTGCCGCGCGCCTTTGTGAGTGAGCGTATACTCGGTCTTCATATCGCCGTTTTCCATATAGAATTTTTCATCCGAACCGTAAAAATCGGCCGTCGGGTCTTGGGTGGAATAGGTGATAAACGGCGTGTGATGCGTTGTCAGAATGTCCCGGATGTCGCCGATGCGGTCGCTGTCGGCGTTCAAAACTGCGTTTTCGCACATGGAAAACAGCTTCTTTTTGCAGGCAAAATACTCTTCAAAATCGGCGTGTTCGCCCTTTCCGATGTGATCCTTCGAAAGGTTGGTGAACACCGCCGTGTCAAACCGCAGACCGTATACACGCTCAAGCTTCAGGCTTTGCGACGAAACCTCCATGACGCAGTATCGGATGCCGCTTTGCACCATGGCGGCAAAAATCCGGTGTAATTCAAAGCTTTCCGGCGTGGAATTGTCGATGTACTCATACTGCGTGCCGTAATAGATGCCGGTCGTGCCGATAAGCCCTGTCGGAAGACCTGCCGCCTCCAAAAGGCTTTTTATCATAAACGATGTGCTGGTCTTGCCTTTGGTGCCGGTAAGGCCGATGAGCGTTAGCTTTTCTGCCGGATAGCCGAAAAACGCCGCCGACGCAAGCGCTAACGCCCGGCGCGAGCTGCCCGCAAGCGCAAAACACCGTTCGGGATAGGCCGCTTTGTATACTTCATACGCGTCCCGCTTTTCGCAAAGCACAAGCGACGCGCCTTTTTTTAACGCTTCGGGAATGAAATCATGACCGTCGGCATTTGCGCCGCACGCCGCCACAAAGACGGCGTTTTTGGTTACCTTGCCCGATTCGTAGGCAATGCCGGCAAGCGCTTCGTCCGACACCTTGCCCGAAACCTCGATTAACTCTCCGGCTTTTTCCAAAACCGCAAGCACTTCGCCCGGTTTCATGCGCCGAACACCTCCTCGTCTAAACGAATCGTGCCGTCAAACACGTGTACCGACGGCGCGGTGAGAAACACGTTCCCGCTGTCGTTCCATTCCACACGCGTTTCGCCGCCGATCTGCCGCACCGTCGTCTTCCGTTCGCACCGGCCGGTCATCACGCCGCTGACTACGCACGCCGCGCTTCCCGTCGCACAGGCAAGCGTCTCGCCCGTGCCGCGTTCCCACGTGCGCAAGAAAAGCGTGTTCCGGTCGATCACCTGACAGAATTCGGCGTTGACGCGCTTCGGGAATAACGCATGGCGTTCAAGCAGCGTGCCGTAGCGCGCCAAATCGAATGCTTTTACCGGTTCGTTCTCCAAAAAGCATACCGCGTGCGGATTGCCGAACGACAACGCCGTTACAAAAAAGAGGCGGCCGTCGAGCAGAATCGGAAAATCGATGCACTGCGAAAGACCGCAAAGTACCGGCAGTTTTTCTGCCTCCATGACCGGCTTTCCGATATCCGCCGTGATCGACGCCGCTTTTCCGTCCCGTAAATCCAAATAAACCGTCTTGATGCCGCCGAGCGTTTCGACGGTAAAGACGGTTTTTTTCGTGAATCCTTTGTCATAAACATATTTGCCGACACTGCGCAAGCCGTTGCCGCACATTTCGGCCTCCGTGCCGTCCGGATCGAACACACGCATTCGGAAATCGGCGCATTCCGACGGGCAGATGAGAATCATGCCGTCACTGCCGATGCCGAAATGGCGGTCGGACAGGCGCACGGCAAGCGTCTCGGGATTTTTGACGGTCTGCGTGAGCGTTTCGACGTAAACATAGTCGTTGCCGAGTGCCTGCATTTTGGAAAAGTGCAAATCAAACGTCATACCGCATTCTCTCCCAACATCCGCGCAAGGTCGGCCAAAATATCCTCTGCCGGTTCAATGCCGACCGACAGCCGTAAAAGCTTGTCGGTAATGCCGAGCTTTTCGCGCACCTCTTTCGGCACAGAAGCGTGTGTTTGGGTGAGCGGATAGGTGATGAGCGTATCCGCACCGCCGAGACTTTCGGCAAAGCGGATGAGCTTTCCGCCGCAAAGCACCTTTTCGGCAAGACGCGCATCGCGCAGCGTAAACGAGATCATGCCGCCGAAGCCGTCGCATTGCCGTTTTGTGACAGCATACGACGGATGTTCGGGAAGACCGATGAAATGCACGGTCTCCACGTTTTTGTTGTTTTTTAGCCAAGCGGCAACCGCCATGGCGTTTTCCTCGTGCCGCTTCATGCGTAATTCGAGCGTTTTCATGCCGCGCAGTACCAAAAAGCAGTCGAACGGCGCAAGGCCGGTGCCTTGGGTGCGCTTGATAAGCTCCAGACGGTCGATGACGGCTTGGTCGTTTGCTGTGACAAGCCCGGCAAGCGTGTCGTGATGACCCGACAGATATTTGGTGGCACTGTGCAGTACAATGTCCGCACCGAGCGAAAGCGGCCGTTGGAAAAGCGGCGTTAAAAACGTGTTGTCTATGGCAAGAAGCGCACCGTTCTGGTGCGCAATGTCCGCAAGCGCGGCAATGTCCGCCACCTTCATCATGGGATTGGTCGGCGTTTCGGCGTAAATCATCCGTGTGTTCGGAAGAACGTGCGCACGCACGTCGCCGGTATTCCCGATGTCCACCGCGTCAAAGGCGATGCCAAGATGCTTCCAAAGCTCGTTTATCTGACGGTACGTGCCGCCGTAGACATCGTCGGAAACAATCACATGGTCGCCGTTTTTGAGCAAAGAAAACACCGCAAGCACAGCGGCAAGTCCCGAGGAAAAGGCAAAGCCGGCGCGGCCGCCCTCCAAAAGGGCGATTGTGTCCTCCAAGCAGGTGCGCGTCGGGTTGTCACAGCGCGAATAGGAATAGCGGATGTCCGAGCCGAGAGCGGGATTGACAAAGGTCGAGGTCTGATAAATGGGGCAGGCGACCGAGCGGTACAGCGTGTCGGCCGGCGCATACCCGTGAATCGCTTTGGAGGCAAGCGAAAATGCGGAAAAACGATGCGGATCGATCATGGTACGGCAAATCCTTTCGTTGAAAAAATTGCCGTGCCGGTGCCAAAGTGGTTTTACGTATGTATGAGCGTTTGCATGGCGTCCGAAAGCGCCTTTACGAATGCGTCGCATTCCGCGGTCGTGTTGTCGGCAGAAAAGCTTAACCGCAGCGTGCTGTCCGCAATTTTGTCGGGAAGACCGAAAGCGCTTAACACGCGGTTGTCGGCGTGCTTTGCCGAGCAGGCGGAACCGGCGGAAACGTAAATGCCGCGTTCGGATAAAAAACGTAAAAGGATCTCACTTCGCAGACCGGGTACGGCTATACTCAGTATATGCGGCAGAAAGCCGTCCGGTTCGGTGTTGATGCAAACGCCGTCAAGCGTGGAAAGACGCGTGCGCAGATAGGCGTTGATGCTTTTTACCTGTGCGTCAAGCGCGGCAAAATCGGCCGTTGCTTGCTTGGCGGCCGCCGCCATGGCGCAAATGCCTGGCATCGCTTCGGTTCCCGAGCGAAGTCCGTTTTCCTGGCCGCCGCCGGTGATGCACGGCACTAACCGCACGCCCTTGCGCACAAACAGCGCACCGACGCCTTTGGGCGCATGAATCTTGTGTGCGCTGACGCTGACAAGATCCGCTTTCTTCCAAACACCGGCCGGAATTTTGGTGAACGCCTGCACCGCGTCGGTGTGAAAGAGCGCATTCGGACAGAGCGCCTTAGCAAGCGAAGCAAGCGAAGCGATGTCGTAAATCGCGCCGGTCTCGTTGTTGACCGCCATGCAGGACACCAAAATCGTGTCGGGCGTCAAAACCGCCCGTGCCTCGTCGAGATCCAGCTTGCCGCCCCCGGTGGATATGCGTGAGACGGAAAAGCCTTCTTTTTCGAGATCCTTCGCCGTGTTCTCGACCGCCGGATGCTCCGAATCGGAAAGCACGATGTGTCTGCCGCGCCGTGCAAGTGCGTGCGCCGCACCGCGAAGCGCTAAATTGTCAGCCTCCGAGCCGCTTCCGGTGAAAACGAGCGAACCCTCCGACGGCGTAAAGCCGAGGGCGGCAAGTACCGCGGCACGTGCCGCGCGCAGAGCCTTTTCGGCTTCAAAGCCGAACGCGTGCGCCGACGACGGGTTGGCATACAGCTCGGTCATGGCGGTGAGAGCCGCTTGGGCGGCCGTGTCGCTCACACGCGTGGTGGCCGCATTGTCAAAATAAATCATGGTGTTTCAAAATCCTTTTTTCAAATCAAAATCGTAAATGATCAAAAATCGCTTTCGTCGGGCGAGTAGGCGGAAAGCCCTTTGTAAGTGTCGGTCAAAACATCGCCCGTATCGTCAAACGTCACGTCGTAATAGTAGGTTTTGCCGTCCGTTTCCACGGCGTTCCACATATGCGTGCGGTTGGCGACGGCAAAGGCTTCAATGCCGGCGGCCTTGCAGAGCAAATTGAACGCGCCGCTGTAGCCCTGACAGACGGCCTTGCCCTCTAACAGTGCGCCATAGGCGGTGTAGGCCTGCGGCGAAAAGGTGTAGTCGTAGGTCACGTGAAGCGCTAAATAATCGTGGATCGCACCGGCCTTGGCAAGGTCGTCCGACGCGTCTTTGATGACCGACGGTATCACGTCTTCCGCAAAGCGTTCGGCTTCCTTGCGGTTTTCGCACAGCTCTTCATAGGTAAATGCCTTTTGCGCGGAGGAAAAATCGAGCCGCAGAACACTTGTCACACCGTTTTCGGTGGTTTCGCCCGCCGTAACCGACGGGTTCACCAAAACGTGCGTGCCAAGCTCCGGATGCTGTTCGGCGGCACTTAAAAACCCGCATAGCATTCTTCGACAATTTCACGCATTTCTTCGCCATGGGCGGCATACGGGTAGGTATACATCAGAAATGCTTGGGAAGATTCCCAAGCATTCGTGAATTCGTTATAAAACTCGTCTTTTGCAAGCGGCGTGTATAGCAGCTTCAGATCCGGCACATCGTGCGTTTCCTTGAAGCTTTTGATGTATTCGTCCGCATTGGTGACAAGCTTGAAGATACGCAAAATGACCGCCGCCGTTTCGGCACGGGTGATCTCGGTATCCGGATAGAACAACCGCTCGCCGGTTGCGGGATCGATACTGCCCTGCATGAGGCAGAGTCCGTAAAGCGCGACAATGTTCTGGTCGGCTGTGTCGGCATACGGTGTCTGATATTTGCCGGATTCGACCTGCAAAGCACGCGTGACGATCTTTGCGACCTCACGGCGCGTGATGGCTTCATCCGGACCGAACGTGTCGCCGTAGTCCTTCATATCGACAAAGCCGTAAACAATGGCGGAGGCAACGTATTTGGTGTACCATTCGTCGCCGGGAACATCCTTGAACATCGCGCCGTCCGGCGTGAACATTTCATCACATAACAGCGTGACGAGAAGCTTCAGAAATTCCGCACGCGTGACAGCATTTTCCGGCTTGTAAGAGCCGTCCTCGTAGCCGTTGATGACCTTCATGCCCGAAAGCTCACGCACGTCGCTATAGAACCAATCGTCTTCCTTGACATCCGTAAAGGTCGGATAAACGATCTCTTGCTTCGGCTCGTCGGTCTTGGCATCGTCCTTCGCGGTTTCATCGGTTTTGGTGTCCTCCGGCTTGGTTTCGTCTGCTTTGGAGTCCTCCTTTTTGGTGTCATCCGTTTTCGTGTCGGACGAACCGGTGCTTCCCGAAGAACCCGAACCGCTGCCCGAGCTGCCGCTCGAACCGCCGCCGGACGGACGAGAGCTGCCGCCGGAACTGCCGCCGGACGGACGGGAGCTTCCGCCGCTCGAACCGCCGGTTGAACCTCCGGAAGAACCTCCTGTCGAACCGCCGGTTGAACCTCCTGTCGAACCGCCCGTTGAGCCGGAACCGTCTTCTTTATTATCGTCTTTGGAATCATCCTTTTTGTCGTCTTCTTTGGGATCTTCCTTGTTTTCGTCATCTTTGGAGCCTTTTCCGTCGAACAAATCGCCGACAGGAATTTCAACATTGCCCGCCGCATAGGTCAAGGGCGCGGCTTGGCACACAAGCATCGCAGCACAGAGCACTGCAGCAAGCATTTTCCCGAATTTTTTCATATGTATAAGCCTCACTTTCCCGTTTTTTCAAACGAATCGGTTCTTTGATACACTTTTTTTCGTAAGTCCGGATATTCTCTTATATTATACCATCTTCTTTCCGGTATTTCAATAGCAACTTTTGTGGTAACGTGTAAAAAATCCTATGGAAAACTTGGGCAACTTTCACAAAAACCGAAAGCGTTTTTAGCATTTATACCAAAATGTAAAATATTGCGGCTGTGATTGACAAATCACATTTTCTTTGCTATAATTATGATAATAAGGGATAGCTTCGTCTGTTTTTGCACAAAGCGTGTTCCTTACGATTTTGAACATCACGGAGGAAGCAGCGTGCCACAGCTTATTTTGGTGACCTCGTTCAAGGGCGGTGTCGGCAAGACAACTTTATCGGCAAACCTTGCGGCAAGCCTTGCGGCGCGTTCGAAAAACGTGCTTGTGTGCGACTGCGACCTCGAATCCCGCTGCTTGGATTTGGTGCTCGGCGTGGAAAACCAACCGCTTTTCAACATCTGCGACGCGGTCGACGGCCGCTGTGAAGCGGCGGATGCCATCTGTAAGCATGAGCGTGTGCCGCGCTTGTATTTTATGCCGGCGCCGGCATTCTATCCCGAAGCGGTCGGCAGCAAACAGACCGATGAGGTGTTTACGCCCGACGCGGTCAAAGCGTTTCTCGGTGCCATTGCCGCCCTGCCGGAAAAAATCGATACGGTTGTGTGCGACCTGCCGGCGCGTCCGGACGGCTTATACCGCTCGCTTGTGCCGTCAGCCGACAAGATCATCGTTGTTTCCATGCATAACGCGGTTTCGATCCGCGCCGCCGAAAAAACGGGCATTGCTCTGCATGAGCTGTGCACCGGCACGAAAAAGCCGGAGGTGTTCCTCGCAGTTAACGGCTTTGTGCCGCAGCGTGCGGCACGCGGCGAAAATGCCGGGTTATATGACATTCTTACGCAGACAAAATTGCCGCTTATCGGCGTTTTGCCCTATGACGAAGCCATGGCGGCGGCGCAGAATCGCGGCTTGCTTGCCTATGAAATTTCACGTGCAGAAACGCCGTTCGGGCGTGCCGTCGAAAATCTGACGCGCCGCCTAGAGGGCGAAAACGTGCGCTTATTGGAAGGCATCCGCACGGGTGTTCCGCGCCGGAAGCTGTATTAAGTGCGACATTTAGGTCTTACCGATACATCGGTTTACTTTTATCAGAAAGGAAAACGTTTATGGAAATCGCAATTATTGCATCAGACAGAAAGAAAGAGCTTATGACGGAATTCTGCATGGCATATCAGGGCATTTTGTGCAAACACAATCTGTATGCCACGGAATCGACCGGAAAATATATTTCCGACGCAACCGGGCTAACCATTGAATGTATGCTTCCCGGCGGCAGCGGCGGCATCGAACAGCTTTCTTCGCGCATATCGTATAATGAGATCGACTTGCTTCTCTATTTCCGCAATCCGTTGGGTGCGCCGCAGTATAATGAAGCGGAACACAATCTGCTTCGCCTTTGCGATATCTATAACGTGCCGGTGGCCACCAATATCGCCACAGCCGAAGCACTTATCCTGGCGCTTGACCAAGGCTCGCTCGATTGGCGTGAGCTTGTCAATCCGCGTTCGCAGGCCAAGGGCGCACACGGAAAACTGTATTAAACGAAAAATAATTTCGACCTGAACGCGCTTGCAAAACAGCGCGTTTTTTGTGCTTTAACGGAAAAATCCGTTTTTTTTGCAAAAAACTCTTGCTTTTTTTCAGAGAATATGATACAATATGCGAAACTGGACATATTGTCCGGCATATACTGATTCATCACTATTTTTTAAGGAGTTGATTTTTTTCATGGATCCTGCCAGTAGTATGCAGATAGCGGCGCTCGTTGTTTTAGTGCTGTTATCCGCTTTTTTCTCAGGAACCGAAACAGCCTTTACGAGTTTTAACAAAACCCGTATGAAAACCCTTGCCGGAGACGGCAACAAAAGAGCCAAAGCCGTCATGAAGGTGGAGGAGAATTACGAAAAATTCTTGTCTACCATGCTTGTCGGCAACAACATCGTCAACATTTCCGCCTCCACCATTGCAACGCTTCTCTTTGCGTCCTTTATCAAGGGCAACGCAAGTCTTGCCGCAACGGTATCGACGGCCGTCATGACGGTCATCATCCTCATTTTCGGCGAAATCACACCGAAATTTCTCGCTAAAGATTTTGCGGACAGCTACACCATGCGTGCGGTCGGCATCGTCCGCTTCCTCATGGTGATCCTCACACCGCTTACCGCGCTGTTTTCTCTTTGGAGAAAGCTCGTTTCCAAGGTTTTCAAGCATGATGCCACGCTTTCGATTACGGAAGATGAAATCATGACCATGGTCGAGGAAGCGCAGAACGAAGGCGGCATCGACGAGCATGAAGGCGATCTCATCAAGAGTGCCATCGAGTTCAACGACCTTGAAGTCGCCGCGATTTTGACACCGCGTGTGGATATCGTCGCGATCTCCGCGGATACGCCCATTCCGGAAATTATGGAAATCTTCCGTACAAGCGGCTTTTCCAGACTGCCGGTTTACCGTGATACCATCGACAGTATTGTCGGCGTTATCCATGAAAAGGATTTCAACCGGCTTGTCTACGACGGCGGCACGGATGTTTCGCCGATCGTACATGAAGTCTTGTGCATCACCGAGGGCATGAAAATCTCCAAGCTTCTTCGCGAATTCCAGGAAGCCAAGACACATATGGCCATCGTTGTGGATGAATACGGCGGTACGGCCGGGCTTGTCACCATGGAGGATGTGCTTGAGGGCCTTGTCGGTGAAATTTGGGACGAACATGATGAAGTTATTGAGAATATCAAGGAACTGGAAGATCATGTGTACTTAGTCAATTGCAGCACGCCGATGAATGACCTTGCCGACATCTATCCGTTTTCGGACGAGGTGCTCGACGATAACGCAACCGTCAACGGCTGGGTGCTCGATAACCTCGGAAAGATTCCGGAGGTCGGCGATACGTTTGACTTTGATAATCTGTCGGTTGAGGTGTTAAAGATCGACGGCAGACGCGCGTCCGAAATCAAGCTTGTGGTGCATCCCGAAGAGGACGAAGACGAAAAGGATAAGGACAAAGATTCCGATAAAGAAAAGGATAAGGACGACGATTCCGGAAGCGAAACGCGTACCAAAGTTCATGCTTCCAAAAAAGACTGATTAAAAAACGATTCCGGTGCTTGCGCAAAACGCGTAAGCACCTTTTTTGTGAGCGAAAACGAGCGTTTTCCTTTTCCGGAATGCGTGCGCGAAACTGAAAAAGGTGGCATATACTGAAAACGGAGAGCCTCAGAAACAACATCCGAGCCGCATTGCCGGCTCTTTCGGTGAACTCTATGAAACTCTCAGAAATTCAAAATCATGCGGCTGCCTGCGTGAATTGTCTGGAACTCGACGGAGCGATGCGCCGTCGGCTGCAGGATATCGGCTTTGTGCCGGGCGCGCGGATATGCTTTGCCTATCGCAGTCCGCTCGGCGATCCGAACGCCTATTTTATCGGCGGCGCACTCGTCGCTCTGCGCCGGTCGGAGGCGGAAAAAATCGATGTGACGCAGACGCGTTAAGCAAAAAACGGCGTGCCCAAGCTTGCGCGGTGTTTTTTGCACCTCTCAAAGAGCGTTCCTTCGGAAAAAACGCTTGACAATACCGGCTTTCTGTGATATGATAAATACAGAAATGGTATAATAAGTCATTTGGGAGGTTTTGCCATGAAAGTATTCAATATTCGTCTTTCTACCATTGAAGAAGTGCGCAATTTCGTTAACATCGTTTCCAAATATGATTATGAAATCGATCTCAAAAGCGGCCGCTACGTTGTGGATGCCAAAAGCATCATGGGCATCTTCAGCCTCGATTTGTTAAATAAAATCGAAGTGACCGTGCATTCGGACAACTGCGACGCTTTGATGGAAGAATTGAAGCCGATCATTGTGGATTAACCGCACCCGATTCACAAAAAGCAAAACGACGGAAAGTTTCGAAAAGAAGCTTTCCGTCGTTTTCATATTCAGTGCAAATGTGTGCCTTTCATAGCCAACAACCCTTCCGTCGCACTCCGCGCACCACCATCCCTTCCGCACAGGGAAGGCAACTGCCAAGCGGTTGCAGGGACACGCCGGTAACGACACCGCATTTTAATTCCCGGCATTCCTGCAATGCTCCATTTCTCTGCGTGTCCTCATATAAAAATTGAAAAAGCGGAAAGTCCGCCGTATGCCCACGTACTCTCCGCCTTGTGCCTTCAATCCCTAATTTTCAATTCTCAACTTAATCGCGCGGTTGATCCGTTCGCGAAGCTCCACGCAAAAGCCCTCACGCCGCGGATATTCCTTGAACGTGATCTCGGCTCCGGCGAAGCTTTCGATCAAGGAAACCGCCTCCTCCTTGGAGGTGAGCGACGCATATAGCTCAAGCGCACGCAAATCGGATAATCCTTGCGTGAACGCCGCCATGTGCAGCGATTCATACGGCTTTCCGCCGGGACCCGGATAAACCGAGAACGCGTCTCCGGCCGGCACCCAGTTGAAGCAGCCGTCGTTGCAGAGATACGGATCAATCGGGAACAGCGAATACTGCGAATAATAGAAGTTGTAGCCCCATTGCAGGAAGCCTTGAATGTCGTATTTGAATAACTGCAAGCCGATCACGCGCGTGCGGTTCATGCTGTGCGCGATAAAGCGGTTGGAAACCTTGTCGCTCTGCGAGCAGCAGTAGTAGCACCACAAATTCGGCACCTTGGCTTCGAGAAACGGCTCAATGTGGTCGGTTCCCACGATCGGGCGATCCACCGCACCGGTGGTGTAAAAATCGAAATTGGAAAGCGCGTCGCCGAACACACAGTCGGTAAATAAGTCGTCCAGCTTTTCACGCAGCTTTTTGTAGCGTTCCAAATGCTCGCCGACCGGCTCGTCGGATAAATGGAACATGACGTTTTGGAAAACGCCCTTTTCTTTTAAGTAGTTTTTGAATTCCGTAAGGAACGCCCGTAAAAAGCCGATATATTCGTCAGACAGCGAATCGGTGTCCCAGCCGAAAAGCTGCACATAGCTTCCGTTCACATTTGCCATGATCTTCGGTGCGTGTTCGGCACCCCATTGCGTGAATAAATGTGAAATTTCGTGATATTTCACGCCGCATTTTTCGCACATATCAAGCCAACGGCTGACAAGCGAAAAATCGAATTCATAGCCGTCCGCCGTTTTGGTTACGCCTACAAGCTGTGCCGTCGGACGTTCGCCGCCTACTTTCGTGTCAAGCGGCAGCGTGAATACCGGCATGAGAAGCATATTGATCCCATTGTCCACCGCGGTTTTGACAAAGCTTTCGATGATACGCCAATGCGCTTCGCTGAACACATCCACACCGTAATAGGTGGCAAGGCAATCGCTGTGGAACCATTCGGTGTACATGAGCTTTTGTGCCGGCAGCACCGCGTCGAGGATTTCAAGCTCCACCGTCTCGCTTGCAAGCGTTTTGCCGTCGGCATTGCTTACCGAAAGCGTAATCGGATAAAGTCCGGCTTGCGCATCCTTCGGAATTTTCGCTTCGATCCAAAAGGAAACCGTGCGGTTTTCGCACAGCGTCACGCGTCCGTTCTGCCCGAGCGGCAGAAAGAGATCGGGATAGCGTCCCGGTTTTTTTTCGTTCAGGTAATCGGGATCGGTCACGTGCGCATAGCAAGGCTGCGCCACATCGACATATTCGATTTTGCGCACCGTGATGAAATCCGAAAGCTCGGATTCCAGCGTCACAAACACATTGCGGCTTTCGGTCGAGGAAAGCGCGGCTTCGAAAGCAAAACGATCATTTTTGAGTGCCGTCGCACCGTATAACGGCGAAAGCGAAGAAACGACGGTGTCTTCAAAGCATTTGTTGGCCGAGGAAATCAGCCGGAAAGAAAGGTTGTTCATGCATTTTCTCCGTTCATTTACAGATATTTTTTCACGATGGCTTCGGCTTCCGTGCGTTTGGCAACCATGTCCTTGACAAGCGCATACTGGTTTCTGGCGCGGTCAAGATTGTGGGAGGCATAGGCGGTCTTAAAGTAAACGTCGCCGTCGATATAGTCGGTCAAAAAGCGCGTGCCGCATTCATAGGTCATGAGAATGACCGAGGTGAAGAGCAGCTCTTTTTCGCGGTCGGTTAACACATCCTTCGCGCTTTCAAGATAGCCCTTTGTGAAAGCTTCAAACAGCGACAGGTCGAAATAAACCTTGTCGAGATCGGTGCAGTCCTCGGCGGCCGAGGAAGCGCCGAAACGCATCGCGTCGCCGAAATCGTATAAATACGAACCGCTCATAACGGTGTCAAGGTCGATTAAGCAGATGCCCTTGTTTGTTTTGCTGTCAAATAAGACATTGTTGAGCTTGGTGTCGTTGTGGCTGACACGAAGCGGTGCCGACCCGTCGGCAATGGCATTTGTAATCGCACCGGCCGTGTTTTCAAACGAGAGGGCGAATTCGATTTCGGGCGCAACAAACCGCACACGGTCGGCGGCATTTTTTTCGATGGCTTTCTTTAAGTTGCCTAAGCGTTTGGGCGTGTCGTGAAAATCCGGAATGACGGTGAACAGCTTTTCCGCGTCGAAATCGGATAACAGGTTTTGGAATTTGCCGATGGCAAGAGCCGCCTGATAGAGAACCTCCGGCGTTTTTTCGTCGTTTACGGTGTAAGCGTCGTCAATGTACGCATACGCACGGTAAGCGCCTTCTTTGCCTTCATACAGGCCGGAGCCGTCCTTGGTGCGTAAAAAGTGCAGCGTCTGACGGGACGGATCTTCACCGCGTTCGGTGAGCTTTTTTGTGATGTACTCGGTAACGGCGCAGACATTGTCCATCACGCCGCGCGGATTGGTGAAAACGTCGGTGTTGATGCGCTGAACCACATAGCCGCCGACGCGGAAGGTGGAATTGATGTGCCCTTCGCCGAGCGGTTCGGGCGTTCCGGTGATGCCGAATTGTTCCAGAATGTTTTCTAACATAGTGCTTCCTCCGATCAATCCTTTGGCGGATTGTACTGTAATGCAGTATAGTACAGTCATTATACTATATTCCGGTCAAAATTTCAATAGCCTTTTCCGGCATTTTCGCGGCAAGGCTTATAAAATCAGGCCGAATTTTATCAAAATCGGCGCAAAGAGCGGTTGACTTTGCTCAAGAAATATGCTACAATGAGAAAAAATGCAAAACATTGCAAAATGCAAAAACAGAAGGGAAGAATCAGTATGAGTACGGAAAATACCGTCATCGGCTGCACAGGCTTCCATCACGTGGCCTTGCACAGCTCGGATTTTGAAAAATCGTATCAGTTTTATACGGAAGGACTCGGCGCGAAGGAATTCCGGCGTTGGACATCGGGCGAGCGCACGATCGCGCTTCTCGATATGGGCGGCGGCGTCTGCATCGAGCTGTTTTCGAACGGAAAACCGCGCACCTGCTTTGAGGAACAGGCAGGCCACTATGTGCATTTGGCGTTGAACGTCAAGGACAGCAAGGCGGCCTTTGACCGCGCGATTGCCTATGGTGCAAAAGAAAAAATGGCACCAAAGAGCATGGAGCTGCCCAGCGAACCGCCGTTTCCGGCCGTGATCTCGTTTGTCTATGGCCCGGATGGCGAAGAACTCGAGTTTTTCCAAGTGAGATAATCGTAAGAGAATGAAAACGTGAGCAAAATCTGCTCATGCCAGACAAGCCGCAGATTTTTCTGTGGCTTGGTTTGGCTTTAGAGGACTATAACATAGAGGACTATAACAATCTTATGGCGACTCTTGAAATCTACAATAACCCGAAACTGCATGAAAAACTTCTGCAAGGCATGGAAGAGTGAGATAAAAATGTGCAAATAAAGTGAAATTTTGGCAAAAAAAGGCTTGACAAATGCAAAACACCGTGCTATACTATGAAACTGTTGAAGCCGATAAGTCTCACAGGAAAACGGGCTTTGCCCTGCCGAAGGAGTAACACTCTCAGGCGTCGAAAGACAAGGACTGTGCGCACGTTGGTTCTCCGGAGAAGCTCATTTGATTGAGTGCCGAAGGGGCAAAGCGATTATGATTCGCTCAATCTCTCAGGCAAAAGGACGGAGCGTCTTAAAATGCGGTTCCCGGCAATCGCCGGGGATTGTATCCCGTTTATTATCGCCGGCAGGTGCGCGTTTCGCGTATACTCCGGCAACTCGTTTTTTCGCCGTATTTGCAGCTTGCAGATACGGCTTTTTTGCGTTTTCGGGTCTTGCAGTGCCGAATGCCTCATATAGTGTAGCAAAAAGCTTTTTGAGGTGTGTTATGACAGCTGCCATGCTTTGGGATCAACTCTTATCGATAGCCGAAAAAGCGGTGTGGGGCTTTCCCACGCTGTTTCTTTTGGTGGGGATCGGGTTATATTTCACCGTGCGCACGCGCTTTTTCCAGTTCCGCGCCTTTGTGCCCATGTTACAGCACGTGTTCGGCGGCATGGTTTCGCCGAAAGCCGCACCGGAAGCCGCACCGGAAGCCGAGCCGAACCGTTCCGAGCCGCACCCGGGCGGCACGGTAACGCCGTTTCAATCGCTTTGCACCGCCCTTTCGGCCACCATCGGCACGGGCAATATTGCCGGCGTGGCGTATGCCATGCTCATGGGCGGCGCCGGCGCGGTGTTCTGGATGTGGGTGGCTGCGTTTATCGGCATGATCCTAAAATATGCCGAATGCGTGCTTGCCGTGCAGTTTCGCACAGTCACACCGGACGGCGTGCGTGGCGGCGCGATGGTCTATTTGGAAAAGGGCGTGCCGCCTGCTTTTCGGAAGCTTGGCCGTACGGCGGCGATCGTGTTCAGCGTTTCGGCACTGGCGGCATCGTTCGGCATGGGAAACATGAGCCAGGTGGCCGCTATGAAGGAATGCTTGGAAAGTGCTTTTGCGACCGGCGGACGGCCGCTGTTTGCCGTGCTTTTGGGCGGGCTTGTCTGCGGCGCGACCGCACTTGTGCTTTGCGGCGGTATGAAGCGCATTGCCGCCGTAAGCGAGCGTCTTGTGCCGTTTATGGCGGTGTTTTATACGGCAGGCACGCTTGTCATTCTTGTGTGCCGTGCCGACCGGCTGCTTCCGGCACTTGCGCTGATATTTAAGGAAGCCTTTTCACCGACCGGCGTTTTTGGCGGCTTTTCGGGCTATGCGCTTTTGCGCACCATGTCGTGGGGCTTCCGGCGCGGCATTTTTTCGAATGAAGCTGGTCTCGGCTCTTCGACGGTGATCCATGCCGAATCGACGGAAAAGGTGCCGTATAAGCAAGGCTATTGGGGCATTTTCGAGGTCTTTTTCGATACGTGCGTGATCTGTACGCTTACGGCACTTGTGCTGTTGGTGAGCGGCGTGCTTGACGGCGCAGCTTACGGAAGCCTCACGGAGGACGCCGGGCTGGCGCTTGCCGGAAAGGCGTTTGCAAGCGTTTTCGGCCGGTTCGGCAATATGTTTGTGGCGTTTGCCGTGACATTTTTTGCGTTTTCGAGCCTTTTGGGTTGGTCGTTTTACGGGCTGCGCGCATGGGAGTATCTGTTCGGCAAAAAAAGCCTGCCGATTTATAAGCTTTTGTTTGCCGCGGCGGCACTGCCCGGAGCTTTATGGAGTGCGGACACGGTCTTGCGGCTATCCGATGTGTTTAACGGCTGTATGGCACTTCCGAATCTTCTTGGCCTTGTCGTTTTGTCCGAAACGGTTATCCGCCTGACGCCGAAAGCAAAAAAGAATTGATTTTTTTCCGGCACTGTGGTATACTGAAAACGGAATTCAAAAAACGAACCGAGGAAGTCATATGAACAAGAGCCTTGCGGACATTCTTCGCGACTATCGCCTGCATACGGGACTTACCCAAAAAGCCCTTGCCGAAAAATTGGCGGTCGATGTGCATACCGTTGCCAAATGGGAAACGGGAAAATCCCTACCGCGTGCCGAGCATTTAATGAAATTGCTTACATTGTGCGGCGTTTCCTCTGCGTGTCCGACAAAACCGCCCCGCCCGCAACCGACCGGTATGCCGTCGGTTGCGCAGATTTTCAAAATCGGCCGCGGTCCCTCCAGCTCCCATACCATCGGGCCGGAACGTGCCTGTCTTGCCTTCAAAAAACGTTTTCCGGATGCCGATTCCTTTCGCGTGACGCTGTTTGGCTCTCTTGCCAAAACCGGCAAAGGCCACGGTACGGATACGGTGATTCGCAAAACGCTTGCCCCGCAAAACGTTGAAGTGCTTTTTGACCCGGTCAAGACCGATCTTCCGCATCCCAATACCATGACGTTTACCGCGCTTGCGAACGGAAAAACGCTTGGTTCGGCCACTGTTTTAAGCGTTGGCGGCGGCGATATCGTTTTCGAAAACGAGCCGTGGGACACGCCGAAGGAGCTGTATCCCGAAACCACCTTTGAGAGCATTGCCGCTGTGTGCAAAGAGAAAAATCTCCGGTTGTGGCAATACGTCGAAGCGCATGAAGACGCCGATTTCCCGGCTTATATGGCGTCTGTTTGGAAAGCCATGAAAGCGGCCATCGCACGCGGCCTTGCCGACAGCGGCACGCTCCCGGGCGGCCTTGAGGTGAACAAAAAGGCTAAGGCTCTCTATAACGGCCGCTATATCGGCGAACCGGACGATGTGCGCGAAAACCGTGTGGTGTGCGCCTATGCCTATGCTGTCAGCGAACAGAACGCGTCGGGCGAAACGGTGGTTACCGCGCCGACCTGCGGTGCAAGCGGTGTGTTGCCGGCGGTCATGTATTATTATCAGATCAAAAACGGCTATTCCGACGCGCAG
>URCT01000026.1 GCA_900546385.1 uncultured Eubacteriales bacterium
TGCGCTCGAAACGGCAGGCCTTGTCGGCAATCTCATCAAAACGAATGCTTCCATTTCGGGTGCGGAATGCGGCTGTCAGGCGGAGATCGGTAGTGCCTGCACCATGGCGGCTGCGGCTTTGGCGGAGTTATTTGAACTCGAGACCGAAAAAATCGAATGTGCGGCAGAAATTGCCATGGAGCATCATTTGGGCTTGACCTGTGACCCGATCGGCGGTCTTGTGCAGATTCCGTGCATTGAGCGCAATGCCGTTGCCGCCATGCGTGCCATCAATGCTGTCAACATTTCCGGATTTTTATGGAACACGCGCAAGATATCGCTTGACCGCGTCATTGAGACCATGCGCGAGACAGGGCTTGATTTGTCCGAGCCGTACAAGGAGACCTCGCAGGGCGGACTTGCCAAAATAAAGCTATAGGGGATAGGGGAGCGGTAAAAATGTTTTTACTGCTCCCTTTGTCCCGATAGGGACAAGCTTTCTGCAAAGCAGAAAGAATAGCCGCTGGGGCGGCGGAAGGATTTAATTGGATTGTGCGAATTTGTTGTTTTTGTGTGCTGATTCGAGGTTTGGAAAACCTCGGAGCTCCCTTGAAAGGTTTTAATTGTTGCGGTGCGCTGATTCGAGGTTTGCAGAACCTCGGAACTCCCCGGAAGGGGAACGAGTTGTTACTTTTTGCATCGTGCAAAAAGTAACCAAAAAGCATGCTCGGACGCACAAAAAGTTGCCGGTGGCAAGTTTTTGTGCGTCGGAGACCGCCGAAACAGGGAGAATTGCGAACGGACGTGAGCAAGGCGACCATGTTTCAAGGAGACGACTCCGTCCTGCGACCTCGATTCAAAGCTCTGCCGGAAGTGATTTTGCAAAGTTTTCCGGCGGCACGTGCCGAAACCGGTTTTGCCTGCAAACCGCCGGCGTAAAGGCTTTGAATCGGTGCGAAAGGATAGCTATAGTGCTGACGCAAGACTGATGTTTTTTCGAAAAAGGATTATTGTACTGCAAGCTCACAGTAGCAAGCGATATTGAAAAAGGATTACTGCTCGTTAGTTTTGGTGCGGTGGAAAGTTTGTGCTTTGGTGTGCTGAAAAAAGCTTTTCTTTATCGGATAGCTTTGCATGAGCTAAAAAAGCTGTTCTTTTCCGCTAACCAAAAGTTTTCCATTTACAGAAAGCTTTACGCTTTGCTCTCAAAAGCCTCTCGTTTTCGCAACCAAAACACCGCTTGTTCGAACAACTTTTTACTGTCCTCAAAAACCGCCTTTTTTACGTACAAAAGCCTTTCTTTTGCACAAGCCTTTCCTTGCTGGTTTCAAAAACCACCCATTTTCACAAACCAAAAGCCTTTTATTCGCACAAACCTTTCCTTATTGCCATCCAAAGCACCCTTTTTCCACCCTCCGCCGCCCCTTTCAACCACCCTTAACCTACTGTCCTCAAAGAATACAGCTATTCTTTTGATCTCCGCTCTAAATTCTTACGCTGTAAAGCCGGAGCGTCGCACCGATTCAAATCATTGCCGGCGATACCCGGCGAAGTTGCAGCTTTTCGCAAAACCGGTTACCTGATGAACGCCGGTCACTTTCGCAAAAACACCGTATCGACCGGCGATTTGAATCGTCCCCGGAGTCCAGAGGTTCGCAAACCTCTGGTGTACTTTTGGTTCTTTTCGTACACGCGAAAAGAATAAACCCGTTCCCTTTCCGGGAAGCTGCGAGGTTTCGCAAACCTCGAATCAGCGCACAAAGATAACACATTCGTACAAACCAAATTAAATCCTTTTGGAACTTTTCGTTTGCACGGAAAGTTTTGCCCCATTCGGGGCAGCACAAAACGACCGTGCCGCAAGGCATAGCCCTGCGATATGGTCGTTTTGTGCGAATATGGTCGGTACTTCCTCTTTACAAACGTCTGAAAAGAGTGTATGATTGTTATGAAATCAACCGAATCCAAAAAGGAGTGATTTGTCATGAAGCATACCCGAAAACCGCGTATCGGTATTATCGGCATGGGACATTTTATCTATTGGCCGCAATTTGAAGGTCTAAAAGAAACCCTTATGCAAAAGCAACAGTCCTTCAAAGCCTATTTTTCCGGCGAAAGCGACCTTGTCGACCTCGGCTTTGCCGACGATATCGATACGTCCTTTGAAGCGCTGAAACGCGCCGAAAGCGCCGACCTCGACGCGCTTTTCATCATCATGTCTACCTACGTCACCTCCGCCGTTGTGTTCCCGTTTGCCAAATATCTGCACGTGCCGCAGATTTTGGTGGCCATCCAGCCGCTCGACCGGCTCGATTACGCCAAAACCACCACTTATATGCAGCTGTGCAACGACGATATCTGCTCACTTCCCGAATTTTCCGGCGTGTATGAACGCCTCGGCGCACCGGCTCCGTTTTTTCTTGTCGAGGCCGAGAGCCGCACCGAGGAAATCCGCCGCCGCGTCGGCATCTATGAACGTGCCATCACCGCGCTTGCCGCTTTCAAATATGCCAAATTCGGCTATCTCGGCCATACCTACGACGGTATGTACGACATGAACACCGATCCGACTGCCTTTTCGCGCACCTTCGGCGCTCATGTCAAAATGCTCGAAATGTGTGAGCTTGCCGAATATGTGCATGGCGCGACCGACGCCGAAGTAAAGGCCAAGGTCGATGAAATCAAGAGCATTTTCGATATCCGTGAGCCGTCGAACGATCCGCTTACCGACCATGTCGAGGAAAGCGACCTTGCCTGGGCGGCACGTAACGCCGTCGCGCTCGATAAGCTCGTGACGAACAACGGCCTTTCCGCGCTCGCTTATTTCTACAAAGGCGAACACGGCAACGAATATGAAGATATCGCTGCCAATCTTATCATCGGCAATACCCTGCTTACCAGCCGTGGCATTCCGCTTGCCGGCGAAGCCGACCTCAAAACCGCCGCTGCCATGATGATCTTGAAAAGCGTGGGAGCCGGCGGCTCGTTTGCCGAGCTGCACCCGTTCGACATCCACGACGATATCGTGCTTGTGGGACATGATGGGCCGCATAACATCAATATCAGCAACGAAAAACCGATCTTGCGCAAGCTCAAAAAATTCCACGGCAAGAGCGGTTCGGGCGTTTCGGTTGAATTCAAACTCAAGACCGGCGATGTTACGCTGCTTTCGTGTTCGGTTGACCGAACCGGATCGTTAAAACTCGTTTCCGCGGTCGGCGAATCGCTGCCCGGTGCCATTCCGCAGACCGGCAACACCAACACCAAATGCCGGTTTTCGATCCCGGCCTGCCGCTTTGTCGAAAAATGGTGTGCCGCCGCACCGACCCATCATTTGGCGCTCGGCGTTGGAAATCACACCGAAGAAATCGAGATTTTTGCGCGTATGGCGGATATTCCGCTTACCAAAGTTCTGGAGGATTAGCGTATGTTCAACTATGAATACCGTTCGACCACCGATGCAGGCCGCGTCTGCTTAGAGCTCAGCTTAAAGCCGTTCGGCTACGATAAGAGCCTTGAAGGCATCGAAAAAGTCTGCCGCGACTACTATAAAAAATGGGCAGCCTTGCTTGAATATGCCTCCGGCTGCTCGGTGCTGTTGTGGACAAGCGACGGCAGCGAGATTTTCGAATTCACCGGCGACCTCGATATGCCGTTCGAATGGTGCAAATACATCGGCATCGGCAACTGGGACAGAAGCATCAAAGGCGAGGAAGCCAAAAAGGCGCGTTCGCTCCATCAGCTTCCCATTTACTATATGGAAAATCCGCCGGAAATGACCTATCGGGATTTGAAAAACATCATCGATACCTTAAAGCGCGTCGGAAAAGAAATGACCGGCATGGAGATTCAGGTCGGCGAAACCTTCGATCCCGGCCCGGAATTTGCGTATTCGGCGTTCAAATATGAGCGTCATCCGGAAATCGCCAAGGGCGACATCATGGGCAAAAACCAGTGGTTACACTGCGCGGCACGCCTGCACGCCGAAAAACGCGCCTACGCCGCCTATCCGGACGGCATTCCGGAAAACACGCACATCGGCGAATTTTTGGGCAGACAGTTTATGGCATTGAAAAAGGCGGTCGGCTTTGACTACCTGTGGCTGTCCAACGGCTTCGGCTTTTCGCTTGCGTCGTGGAACTGGGTCGGCGAGCTGTTCGACGGCGAAAAATTCGATTTTTCGGGTGCAAAACGCATCCGTGAAGCCATTGCCGAATTTTGGGATTATTTCAACGCCGAGATCGGCGATACCGTCATCGAAACGCGCGGCAGCAACCTGTCCACCGGCATGGACATTGCCGCACACGGTTGCCCGATCGATGTCATCTACAAACAAAACATCGTCGCGCCGCCCAATTCGCCTTGGGCGGCCATGGACTATCGGTTCGGCCTTGAGCTTTCCGGCTTCATGAGCCACATTGCCGAGCTTCCGAAGAACGGCTATGCCTTCCGCTACTATTCGCACGACCCTTGGTGGCTCAATTCGCCGTGGTTCGACCGCTACGACCGCAGTCCGCACGACATTTATCTGCCGCTTGCCATAACGCGCCTTGACGAAAACCTGCAAGTGACGCATCCGTATGCGCTCGATTTCTTAACGGCGGACGATTCCTTCGGACGGATTCCGGCGCGCGGTGCCAACGAAATGACGCCGCATATGCTCACCGCCTTCAACGATTTCACGGATGAACCGGGTCTTGTGACATGGGTCTATCCGTTTGACGCCTATTGCAAGCTCGGCCTTGCCGACGGCCATATGGAGCGGATGTTTATGGACGATTGGTACATCGAGAGTGCCATCGACCACGGATTCCCGGTCAACACCGTCCTTTCCGACGGCAATTTCATCCCGGCCGACAAAACTGGGCTGTTAAACACGCTGCTTCTCATGCCGGTTCCGGAAGCGGACAGTGCGCTTGAAAACGCCTTGTTTGAAGCACTGGATGCCGGTGCACGCGTCCTGTTATACGGCTCGACGCGGTATGCTTCGGAGCGGCTTCGTGCCGCGCTCGGCCTTGCGCTTGCCGCTGAGCCGCTCGAGGGCGTTTTGCATATCGAAACCTCTCTGCCGCTCGATACCGCCGAGGTCGGAAAGCGTTCGCAAACGCTTATGCACGACGCACTTGTGTCGAACGGCGGCGTGTATGAGGTGACTCGCGGCGAAGGCTCATCCGAGGTCGTCTGCACGGCTTCGGCTGACGGACAAACGCGCGTGTATGCGGTTTTTGCCGACAAGTGCGGCAAAAACGGAAACGGCAAAGTCTTCTGGGTGCGCGGCTCGTTCCCGCACAAGCGCAAGATCGAAGGGCATCTGCCTCCACTTTACAAGCAGACCGAAAACTTCCCGTCGGCGCTTTTGCTTCGTGCCGGCATGGCGCGCTTCGGCTATCCGATGCACTTTGAAAGCTACGATGTCAACGACAAGCTGCCGCTCATTCTGTTCTCCAAATGCCGCGGTGCGTTGTGGTTCAATCTGTTCTCCAAGGACGCGACCGTGCGGCTGCATATGTCCACGCCCGACGGCGCACCCGTGCCGGATAACATGGAATTTATCATCGAAAACAGCGTCGGCACGTATCCGCTAAGCCGTTGGAACCATACCGACTGCCGCATTTTTGTCAAGCAAGCGGCCAAATCCAAAATCACGCTCAAAAAGGGCAGTCCCGAAACGCATTTCGACAACGACGAACGGCTCGATATGCATGGTCTTATCGATGCCGAGGTCACGTTCTATCCGACGCACGGCGGCTCGGCGTTTATGCGGTGTGTGGATGAGGACAAGGACGATTGGGCCGTCCGCACATTTGCCGGACAGAATATCGAAACGGAATATGACAAAGAGCGCGGCTGCTATATCGCACGTCATGTGACCGGCAGACTTACCATATGCTGGCAGGAAAAGGAAAACTTCGGCGACTATAAGAAGCTTGAATTTTTGCGTCCGCAGGACTAAAAGGCACATAAATCACACAAAAACGGTTTGTCCGCGCGGCAAACCGTTTTTTTCTTGCTTTTCGGAAAACTTTGTGATACAATAGTCGTATCTTAAAACATGAGAGGAGAATCTCTATGCGATCGGTATTTATGCGCTATCCGGACGGCAAAGCCAAGGCCGTCACTTTCAGCTACGACGACGGCATTCCGCAGGATGAACGGCTTGCAGGTATTTTCGATAAATACGGAGTCAAAGGAACCTTTAACTTCAACTGTGATGCTGCACGCGGAAGAACCGTCTATGACAAAGAGCAGATCAAGCGAATTTTTCTCGACAAAGGCCACGAAATTGCCATCCATGGCGCAAATCACCGCCCGACCGGCAATCTTCGGCCGATCGAATGCGTGCGCGAAGTGCTTGACTGCCGGCTGGCACTTGAGGAAAAATGCGGCCGTATTATCCGCGGCATGGCCTATCCTGACAGCGGCATCACCCTGTTCGGCAATTTCGGAAATTATGAAGCGGTCAAACAGGTTCTGACCGAGCTTGATATTGCCTATTCCCGTTCCCTTGCCGGAGACAACAACGCGTTTATGCTTCCGTCGGATTTTCATGCCTGGATCCCGACGGCACACCATAACAATCCCCAAATCTTTGAGTGGATCGACGAGTTTTTGAAGCTTGACACCTCCACCAATGCCTACCACGCCAGAAGAACCTGCCGCCTGTTCTACATTTGGGGACACAGCTACGAATTCGATAACAACAACAATTGGAATCGCATCGAAGAGATCTGCCAAAAATTTGCGGCAAGCGACGAAATTTGGTTTGCTACCAATATCGAAATCTACGACTATGTCACCGCCTATAAACGGCTGCTTTACAGTGCCGACGGTCATACTGTTTACAACCCGTCCTTACTTTCGGTCTTTTTGGATGCCGACGGCGTGCTGTATCGGATCGATCCGGGCGAAACCGTGCATTTGGCATAGCGTTTTGTAACAACCGACGCTCTGTAACAAACAAACAGTCAGAAAAATCACGAAAACCGGCCGGGTTTTCGTGATTTTTTGCGTTTTAAGACTTTGCATCTTGATTTTTCATATATTTTGTGCTATGATATACTGTAAATATATTTTTTGCCGCCGAAATACCGGCTTTTTGCCGGTGCTCGGAAATCTGAAAATCGGAAAGGACTGTTTCTTATGAAAAAACTGCTACTTGCTCTCATCGCTGCGGCGACCGCCGTTACGTTTGCCGCGTGCGGCTCCTCTGCGCCCGTGAAAGATGCTGTCAACGACGCGACAAGCACAACCATCGAAAATATGACGGCCGAAGCCGCTGCCGGTGCGTATACCTTGCGTGCCGTAAAGAATACCAACAAGGAAACAAAGCTCTCTCTTGCATCGTTTGACACCAATGCGCTGACGCTCCAAAGCGACGGCACGTTTCTTTTGACGGTGGCCGCGGCCGGTGAAGAACCGATCGAATGCAAGGGAACGTTTGACGTGACCGCAAGCGGCGCGCTCACCTTCAACGGAGAGAATGAAACCGGCGTTTATCTGATCGCCAAGGGCGAAAAGGCTCTCTGCGACGGAGAACGCATTACGGTTTCCGGCCTCCTCGGCAACGATACCGTTACCATGGAATATACCAAGGACGGCGTGGAATCGCTCCTAAGTGACAAAACCGAAAGCACCGACGACAAACCCGCTTCGGATGTGTCCGACGACACTGCCGCTGACGACAATGCCGCTGACGACACGCAAAAGGCCGATACGGCTGACAACGGTGATGCGGCTGACAATGCCGATAACACTGAAAACACCGAGAACACCGAAAATACCGAAAACACGGAAGACCTCGATAAGCCCGAAAAATAAGCTTTCGGCTTTCGTTTGCAATGTAAGAAAGGACGCAAAGAAAGATGGATACCATTACCAAACGCAAAATTTTGGAGCTGTTGGAAAACGATGCACGGCTTTCGGCGGATACCATTGCCATTATGTTGGATGAAAAGCCCGAAGATATCCGAAAGCAGATCGAGGAATTTGAAGCGGATGGCACACTGCTTGGCTATAAAGCCATCGTCGACTGGGAAAAAACCGAAAAAGAGAGCGTCACGGCCTTTATTGAATTACGCGTAACGCCGCAGGCCGACCGCGGCTTTGAAAAGATCGCCGAACGCATTTACCATTTTCCCGAGGTGCGCGATATGCATCTTATGAGCGGCGCGTTCGACTTTTTGCTTCTCATCGAGGGCAAGAGCCTAAAGGAAGTGGCCTTGTTTGTCGCCGAAAAGCTTGCTCCCATCGAAGGCGTGCTTTCGACTGGAACACATTTTGTGCTTCGCACCTATAAGGATAAAGGCGTGATCTTCGGTCATGCTCCCGAAAAAGACGAAAGGGAAGGCATACTCTGATGATCGATTACTCCAAAGTTCTTTCTAAGAAAGCGACCGCTCTCAAGCCGTCGGGAATCCGAAAATTCTTCGATATTCTCGATGAAATGGACGATGTGGTGTCGCTCACGGTCGGCCAGCCGGATTTTGTCACGCCGTGGCATATTCGCGACGCCGCCATCGATTCTTTGGAAAAGGGCAAAACCTACTATACCTCCAATTCCGGTCTTTTGCAGTTCCGTGAAGCCATTGCCGCGTATCTCGAACGCCGCTTCAACGTGAAATACAACCCGAAGGACGAAATGATCGTCACGGTCGGCGGCAGTGAAGCCATTGACCTTGCCATCCGCGCCATCATCGAGCCGGGCGACGAGGTTTTGGTGGTTGAGCCGTCGTATGTCAGCTATGCGCCGATTACCGAGCTTACCGGTGGTGTGGCCGTGCCGCTTCCGACGCGTGCCGAGGATAAATTCAAGCTCACGCCGGAGTTACTCAAAAAGCACATCACGCCCAAAACGAAGATGCTTGTGCTGCCCTATCCGAACAACCCGACCGGCGCGATCATGACCGCCGAAGAGTTACAGCGCATTGCGGATGTGCTGTGCAATACGGATATCGTGGTGCTTACCGATGAAATCTATGGGGAATTGACCTATGGCCGCAAGCACACCTCCTTTGCTTCGATTCCGTCCATGTGGGATCGGACCATCTTTGTCGGCGGCTTCTCCAAGACGTATGCCATGACCGGCTGGCGTCTCGGCTATGTCTGCGCGCCCAAAGAAATCACCAAACAAATGTTAAAGATTCACCAATACTGCATTATGTGCGCACCGACCATGTCGCAGTATGCCGGCATCAAGGCGGCCTGCGACGGCGATGCGGATATCGACTATATGCGTGAGCATTATGACCAGCGCCGCAAGCTGCTGTTAAAGGGCTTAGACGATATCGGTCTTGAATGCTTTGAGCCGGAGGGCGCGTTCTACGTGTTCCCGAACATCGGCAAATACGGCCTCACGTCGGAGGAATTCTGCGAGAAGCTGTTATATGCCAAACACTGCGCCATCGTTCCGGGAACGGCGTTCGGTGCCAGCGGCGAAGGCTTTGCCCGCATTTCCTATGCCTATTCGGTGGATCATATCTGCAAGGCGCTCGAACGCATGGAAGCGTTTTTGAAAGAGATTCGATAACGAACAAACGCTTTGCAAACGAAAAGAGGAACAAAAATGTTGAAAACAGGTCTTATCGGCCGGGAACAGGCCATTGTGAGCTTAAGCAAAAGCGCCAAGGAAATGGGCAGCGGCAGCTTGGAAATCTTCGCTACGCCTGCCTTGTGCGCCCTGATGGAGGCGGCGTGCGTCGCAAGTCTTGAAGGACAGCTCGAACCGGGACAAACCACCGTCGGCGTGTCTATGAACTTAAAGCATACCGCTCCCACCGCACTCGGCATGACGGTCGGCGCGGAGAGCGAGCTTGCCGAAATCGACGGCAGACGCTTGGTGTTCAAGATCACCGCCTATGACAAGGCCGGCGTCATCGGCACGGCGGAGCATGAACGCATGATCGTAAACGGCGACCGGATGCTGGAAAAGGCAGCCGCACGTTTTAATGCATAAGAAAAGGCCTATGAAAAACGAACATAAAAAAACGCATACCCAAAACCGCACTGCAAAGCCGCAGCCGTCGGCTGTCAAAAAACGCAAAAACGCCTTGAAAAAAGGCGTTCTTGCCATTTGTATGGCATTTGTCGTTTTAGGCGTGTTATGCGCCGTGCTTGCCGGTGTTCAGCACGCGCTGCGGAAGGATACGGCTGAGCCGGCATCCAAAACGCCCACACTTGCCGGTAAAAATTACATCAACTTCTATGAGCCGGACTACGACACCGATATTTTCACGGACAAGGATTACCTTGCGAAAAACCGCACCATCCGGTATGTCATTCCGCACACAAGCGGCAATTCTTCCTTGGTGCTTGACGAGTATAAGCCGGAAGAGCTGACCGAAGGGCAGCGCTTTTTCGTCCGCTATTTCGACGCGCTCTCACATGGCGATACCGATGCCTATCACACGTTTTTCGCCGATGAATACGTGGAAAGCCCGACCGGCTTTGAAACGCACCCGACCGACCGCGTGTTTCCCATGCAGCGCGTGTACGACATCACCGTCACCGAGCTTGGACGCACAAGTCCGACCGACACAAGCTATACCTATAACGGTGTTCCGGCGGTGTTCGGCGTGTATGAGGTGCGCTATAAGATTTTGAAAAACGACGGCGAGCTGCGCTATGATTTGCCGGAGGACGGCGAAAATCCGCTCGTTTTCGAGTTGGTCAGCACCGGCGTTGGCACGGCGGACGAAAAAACCGTCATCAAGGCGCAGTATAAATATACGGATATTGCCGCTTCGTAACGCAAAGGAGAGGGAAAGAGAGGTTTATATGTCAAAGCAAAAGAATTCCGTCCGCTTCGGCATGGTTTTTGCCGGACTTGTCTTTTTTTTCAATCCGAATGTCGCCCTTTTCGACCTTCTGCCGGACGTTATCGGCGCACTGCTCATCTATTTTGGGCTAAAAAATGCCTCCGAAGCCGGCGCCTATTTTGACGACGCGCGAAGCGTCAGCTTTGCCATGATTTGGCTGTATGCCGCAAAAAGCGTTTTTGCGGTTTCACTGCTTCGCTATCCGGCAAACGCTCTGCCGTATACCTTCCTGTCGGGCGTGTTGGAAATCATCGTCCTCTTGCGCTTTTTCGCGCGCTTGTACGATGGCTTTGAATATGCTGCCATGCGTTCCGGAAACGGTGAAACGGCGGTGTATGTCAAAAATGTCCGCGCGCTTTCGTATATTTTCGCCGTCTGCCGGTCGGTTTTCGCCTTTTTGCCGGAAATACTGGAGTTATTGCAGCAAAACGACGACCTTGACCTGTCGGCAAACGCCACGTACCGGATGCCGATCATCCGGCTGAAGCCGTATGTGCTGTTATTCTGCATGACGGTCACACTGCTTTTGGGCATTCTGTACCTGATACGCACCCGTGCGTTTTTTGCCCGTGTGAAAAAAGACACGGCGTTAACGGAGTATTTGACGAATCTTTATCGCGACGCACACCAAAACGACCGTGCGCGGTATGCTTCCGGCGCATTCGGCACATCGCTTGTGCTTTTGGCGGCGGCGGTGGTGTTTGCGGCCGATTTCACGTTGGATGGGTTTGATTATCTGCCGGATATTCTCGGCGTTTTCTGCGTTTTTGCCGCCTTTTTCGTGTTAGCGCGTTTTGACGGCAAAAAAACGCCGGTTTTGCCGCTTCTTTTGTATGCGGCGGCAGGAGTTTGCGGCACGGTGATCGGCCTTGTTTTCCGGCCGAAGGCGTTTACCGTATTGAACATGGCCGGTTTGGAAAGCGGCCCTGTGTCGCCGATTGCCCGCTTTTTTGAAAGTGCCGCCGCGCCGGTTTGGGCGTGTGCCGCCGGAATTCTTTCTGTGGCGTTTACAGTGTATCTGCTTGCGGCTTGGATCAAACGGGCGAAAGCCTTTTGCGCTTCCGAAAAAATCGGCACGTATGACACCAAATTTCTCTCTTGCGCCGTGCTGTATGGGCTTGCGGTGTTTCTTAAATCGCTTTCTTGGGTGTTGGAGGCCGCACGTGCGCATTTGGCGTGCAACGACGCGGTCGCCAAGCATCTGGCGGCGCGTTCGCATATGAGTGCGGCCCGCTTTTCCGAGGCCGTCGCGCAAAACGGTACGGTGGCGCTGTTTGAAAATTTAGACGGCCTTGCACCGGTGATTGCCACCGCTTCGCTTGCATTTGCGTTCTTTGCCGTGCTTGCGTTTGTGTCGTTCAAGGCCGCGTCTTCCCGTGCGTTTGACCCGAATGCCGAAGAATAAATCACGGAGGTTGTTTTCATGCCGCAAATCAAAGTGTTTCATGCAGGCGATATCCTGCATATGAAGAAACCGCACGCCTGCTCCAAAAGTGCCGCTGCGTTCCTTGTGCTGTATGCCGGCAGTGACGTGAAGGTGAAATGCCTTTCCTGCGGCAGAGAAATGCTCCTTGCCCGTGTCAAGCTTGAAAAAAGCATCAAAACGATTGTTCCCAAAGACCTGAATAAGAAAGAGGAAACCTAAATGTTTGAAAATCTGCGCGAAGCGGAAAAACACTATGAAGAGATCGCCGAACAGCTGATGAATCCCGATGTGGTGAGCGACACCGAAAAGTTCAAATCGCTCATGAAGGAACACAAAAACCTCACGCCCATCATCGAAACCTACCGTTCCTACCGTGCGGCCGAGGACAACCTTGCCGGTGCCAAAGAGCTTCTCGACGAAGGCGGCCTTGACCCGGACATGAAGGAGCTTGCCGAAGAGGAAATCAAAACCGCCAAAGGCGATATGGAAAAATTGGCCGAAGAGCTGAAAATTCTCTTGTTGCCGCGCGACGAAAACGACGACCGCAACGTCATCGTCGAGATCCGCGCCGGAACGGGCGGCGAAGAAGCGGCGTTGTTTGCGCACAGCCTGTTCCGTATGTACAGTATGTACGCCGAAAGCAAGGGCTTTAAGACCGAAATCTTAAACAGCAATGAAACCGAACTCGGCGGCGTCAAGGAAATTTCGTTTATGGTCGAGGGCGACGGTGCGTATTCGCGTTTTAAGTTCGAAAGCGGTGTTCACCGCGTCCAACGCGTTCCCGAAACCGAGACCCAAGGTCGTATCCACACCTCCGCCGTTACCGTGGCCGTGCTGCCCGAAGCCGAGGATGTCGAAGTGGAGATCAACCCGGCAGACCTTGAAATCGATACCTACCGCAGTGGCGGTGCCGGCGGCCAACACGTCAACAAGACCGACTCGGCTATCCGTATCACGCATAAGCCGACCGGCGTTGTGGTGGAATGCCAGGACGAGCGCAGTCAGTTCAAAAACCGCGATAAGGCCATGAAGATGCTCAAAACCAAGCTTCTCGATATGGAGCGCGAAAAGCAGCAGAGCGCCATTGCTTCCGAACGCCGCAGTCAGGTCGGCTCGGGCGACCGAAGCGAACGCATCCGCACCTATAACTATCCCCAAGGACGCTTAACCGACCATCGGATCGGCCTCACGCTCTATTCGCTCGAAAGCATCCTTGACGGACGGCTCGACGAGGTCATTGACGCGCTCATCACCGCCGACCGTGCCGAAAAACTGCAAAATTCGCAGAATAATCTGTAATTTCACGCATAACAGAGGCCTTTTTATGATACTTTCAAAAACGCTTGTGCGGCCGGTTTCGCTTAACGCCGACACACCGGACGACCGTGCGGCTCTTCAAACGGCGGCCGACCTTATCCGACGCGGCGGCCTTGTCGTGTTTCCGACCGAAACGGTGTACGGACTCGGTGCCAACGGACTTGACGAAAACGCCGCGCGCGCCATCTATGCCGCCAAAGGCCGTCCGCAGAACAATCCGCTCATTTTACATCTGTCCGACGCGTCGGAAATTCCGCTGTATTGCGACGTTCCCGAAAAAACCAAACCGCTTCTTGAGAAGCTGACCTCTCTTATGCCGGCACCTTTGACGGTGATTCTCCCGGCAAAACCCATCGTGCCGCACACCATCACAGCAGGACTGCCGAATGTGGCCGTGCGCGTGCCGACCTCAAAAATTGCCCGTGAACTCATCCGCCTTGCCGGTGTGCCGATCGCCGCGCCCTCTGCCAACCTTTCCGGAAAACCCAGTCCCACCTGCGCAAGACACGTGCTTCAGGATATGGAAGGGCGTGCGGATATGGTGCTTGACGGCGGCGATTGCACGTATGGCGTGGAATCGACCATCGTCACGCTGTGCGAGGAGGTTCCGACGCTGTTACGTCCGGGCGGCGTGACGTTTGAAACATTAAACGAGCTTTTGGGAGAGGTGCATATGTCGCACGCGGTGCTTGAAAGCTTGAAACCCGGCGAAACCGTGCTGTCGCCCGGCATGATGTACAAGCATTATGCACCGGCACGCCCGGTGGAGTTAATCTCCGGCGACCGTGTCAAGGGCATTGCCTATGTCAATGCGTGCGCCGAAAAAGAAAAATGCGCCGTGCTGTGCTACGACGCGGACGCACCGCAAATCAAGGCAAAGGCCGTGCTTCACGCCGGAAATGACGCCGATACGGCGGCATATGCCGCGCGTATTTTCACGATGCTACGCGATACCGATGCGATTGATGTGGACAAGGTGTATGCCTTTCTGCCCAAAGATACCGCCGGCATCTCGCTTGCGGTATATAACCGGCTGTTGCGTGCGGCCGGATTTCATGTAAAACGGTTTTAGACCGTTCCGGAGGATGTTTGGATACGATGGCTTGGCTTATGCGGCTTGATTTTTCAATTTTATATTGGATACAGCACTCATGGCGGTGCGGCTTTTTGGACTTTTTGATGCCGAAAATCACGTTTCTCGGCGAGGTCGGCTGGATTTGGCTGGCATTTGCGGTGATATTGCTTTTTATGCCGAAATACCGTCGTGTCGGGATTTTGGTGCTTGCGGGACTTTTGACCGGCGTGCTTATCGGAAATGTGGCGCTAAAGCATTTGTTTATGCGCGCGCGTCCCTGTTGGTTAGATCCGACCGTGCAGATGCTCATTTCGGTGCCGCGGGATTATTCGTTCCCGTCCGGGCATACGCTGGCTTCCGTGATTGCCGCCACGGTGCTTACGGCTGCCGACCGGCGGTTCGGCTATGCGGTGATTCCGCTTGCGGTGCTAATTGCCGCGTCACGACTGTATTTGTTCGTTCATTTTTCCACAGATGTGCTGGCATCGACGGTGCTTGGCCTTGTCATTGGGCTATGCGTTTGGAAATTCGGCAGCAGATTGCTTGATAAAATGGTGCCGCAGAAAAAAACGGTATAAAGAAACGCAGGATTCGCTTTGGATCCTGCGTTTTTGTTTGGAAATACCAACAACCCTTCCGTCGCACAGGGATGTTTGGATTCTGCCGCACAAAGGCTTTGCTTTTCTTATACCCGATAGATAGCGTTTAACAGCCGCGTGCCGGTTTCCGTCTTGAAAAATTTGTCGCGGAAGTTTCGGATATTTTCCGCCGAATAGCCGCTTTCGTCGGCATTGACAAGATAATCCGCTTCGATGAGGATTTGATAATCCACACCGGAAACAGCCGACAGCGTGTGATGATGTCCGACAAGGTAGGAAACGCGGTCGATCTGCTTTTCCGTAAGGCCGGTATCCGCCAAAAAGCCGCGCACCAAAACCGCTCCCTCGGCTTCTTGGTATTTGCCGTTGGTATTGCCGTACTTTTCGCGGCAGAGCGGACAGGCGATGTCATGCGTGATGGCCGCTGTTTCCAAAAGAAACTGCGTGTCCGCGTCGAGCTTTTCCGCGTCTCCGATGGTTTTGGCATAGCCCCATACCTTCAACAAGTGGTTGATGTCGTGTCGGTTGCCGTCCGAAAAGGCAATCATTTTCTGCATGATTTCCGAGATGGTCATACAGGTTTCCTCCTTAGTCAAAACAGAGTGCCGTTCCTTTTTTCGGAACGGTAAAGGCGGTCATGTCACAGCCTTCAAGCTTTAATAAAGCAATTTTGTTGCGGATGCCGCCGCCGTAGCCGGTCAGGCTTCCGTTTGCGCCAACCACACGGTGGCAGGGAACGATAAGGCAGATCGGATTGAAGCCGACGGCACCGCCCACCGCTTGCGCCGACATACGTGCAAGCCCTCGTTCGGCGGCAAGTTCACCGGCAATAGACCCATAGGTAACGGTTTGTCCGTAGGGAATGTGAAGCATCCGCTTGATGACGGCTTGACGGAACGGCGTGGCGTCGATTTTATAGGCAGGTGTGAAATCCGGCTGTTTCCCGGAAAAGTAGATGTCAAGCCAGCGCACGGTTTCTTCAAAAACGGGCAGCTTTTTTGTTTCGCCTTCTTTTACTTTGCGCACATCGCGCGAATGCTCAAAGCACAGTGCCGTAAGATGTGTGCCGTCGCTGTTCAGAAGCATATCGTCAAAGTCGGTCGGCGTTTTGTAGGTATATATGTAATGCATTCTTTCCCTCTTTTCGGGCTTTTTTCTATTGTACCACACAATGTCGCATTTTTCAAGCATAACTTGATTTTCATTGACGTCAAACTGCACAAATCGTTTGTGCAATCTGACGGAAAAGCGCAAAAGGCGTTGTCAAACCTCGCCGCCTATGCTACAATGGCAATGGCTTAAAACAGGCATTTTTAAGCGTAAAACAGAAAATACTTTCAGACAAGGATGAAGCTTTTATGGAAAAGAAGCTCTTGGAAGCCTATTATCTTGCCGACGACGGCGATTATGGCAGAAACTGGTATCCGGCTCCCGGCTCGACCTGGTGGTACGACGGCCGCGGCGCCAAAAAACTCGAACGCAACTATGCACCTTACTCCATCAGCAACGTAAGCGGCGAAGCACCCACCGGCATGACGCGTGAGCTGCGCAAGACTGCGCACGGCGTGGTCACCGTCAACGCAAGCGTGACGATCAAAAGCGGTTTTGACGGGCTGTTTATCCGCCTGTACGACCTCGACGGAAACGACGCGGCGGTGCTTTATACCAAAAACGGCGGCTATTACGCACTCGGCAAAAATCAAAAAGAAACACTGTTATTCGAAGAAGAACACCAAACGGGTACGCACGTTTTCAAGATCATTCTGAATTTTGAGACCAAAAAAGTGCGCTACTATGTGGACGACCTGTTCGGCGCAGAACTTCCGCTCACGGCAAAATACATTAAGTTTTACCGCATCGGCACCTTTGCCGGTTCGGTCATCGATGTCGCCATGGGCGAAACGCGCATTCATGCAAATTATATCTTGAACGAGACGTTTTCGTTATACGCACCGCATACCACTCCGCATGAATGGACAAAAGAATGCGCCGAAGACGCGGAAATCGCCGTCGAGGACGGAAACCTTTCGCTTACCTCCGCCAATAACGGGGAAGGCCGCTTTGCCAAAACCTTTGAACCGCTCTGCGGCAAATATGCGTTGGAAAGCTTTTTCTTCATGCCGAAGTTTAAGGCCGGCGTACATATAAAGCTTCTTGCTGGCAAAAAGACCGCGCTCGATTTCTATACGGCCGACGGCAATTTCTGCGCCGACGGCAAGACCATCCGCTATGCGCTCGATGAACTGTGGTATCGCCTGCGTTTCGAGATCGATACGGCAAAAAAACAGATTCTCATCAAAATCAACGGCAAAAACATCGAAACCGTCAAAATTCCGGCCGGTGCTTGTGCCATCGATACGGTAAGCTTCGAAGTCTGCGGTGAGGATGTCGCGCTGCTGATCGACCGCATCAAGCTCTTCCCGCTCATCGATTATCCCGACTACTGCCCGAAGCCGAAGCTGCCCAAAGGCAAAGACGATTACGTCATCGGCATGAATATGTGCTCGTTGTGGCATACCGGTTCGCATATCGGCTGGGACTGCATCACGCCGTATCCAGAAATCAAGCCGGTACTCGGCTATTACGACGAGGGTCTGCCGGAGGTTGCCGACTGGGAAATCAAGTTTATGCTGGAAAACGGCGTTGACTTCCAGTTATACTGCTGGTATTCCAGCCAAAGCAACGCGCCGATCAAGGTCACCGGTCTTTCCGAAGCCATTCACGACGGCTATTTCAACTGCAAATACAGCGACATGAGCCGCTTTGCCCTTCTCTGGGAGGCTGCCAACGCCGCACATCCGGCCGGCAGCGAAGCGTTCCGCCGCTATTTCGTGCCGTATTGGATCGAACACTTCTTCAGCGACAAGCGGTACATGACCATCGATAACAAAGCCGTCATGGCCGTGTTCGGCACATGGCAGCTCATGCAGGATTTCGGCAGTCCGGAGGGCGTGAAAGCCGAATTCGACTATCTGCGCGGCGAGGTCAAAAAGCTTGGCTATGACGACCTTATCATCATGAGCTGCGGCGGTCCGGGCGCAGACGTGCGCGACTGCGGCTTTGACGCGGCGTATGCCTATAACTGGGGCAAGGACGGCTATGATGCGGATTTCACGGCAAGCATGATCCGCAGCCAACAGGAGCAGAAGTTTGTCCATGTCGTGCCGACCGCTTCCACCGGCTTTAATAACGTGGCTTGGGCGGAAACGCGCAGTCCCAACATGACCGCCGAGGACTTCAAAAAGCTGCATACCGTGTTCCGTGACGAAATGCTGCCGTCATTCGCGAAAGACCCGAAAAAACCGGATTGGACGCATCGCTTTATCATGATGAGCAACTGGAACGAATACGGCGAAGGCACTTATATCATGCCGTGCAAGGGCTTAAACGGCTTTGGCTACTTAAACGCCGTGCGCGACGTGTATACCAAGGAAAAGCCGCATGAGGACGATGTTCCCACACCGAACCAGCTGTCGCGTCTTTCCTATTTGTATCCGCAGGAACGCAAAATGATCCGTGTGCAGTCCCGGCTTCCCAAGCCTGTGCCGGACACGGTGCTCAAAACGATTTCTTTCGGAAAAGGCAATTTCGCCGCCAACTGGACGGCAAACGGCTGTGACGCGGCCTATACGCCGAGCGGCACGGTTGCCGGTGTGACGCACATTTCCGATTCCAATTTCACCTCTGTAAAGCCGCTTTCGATCTCCATGAAGGGCGTGACGCACGTGCGCATTCGGGCACACGTGTCGGCGGCGACCACCGTGGAGGTGTTCTATGTGACCGAATCCGGCTCGACCTTTGTACAGCATCAGTCTTTCGGCGTAACGCTGACGCCGGAAACGGATAGTGCTATCTGCACGCTGCGCGGCCAGCCGCATCTCGATGAACCCATTACCGCTCTGCGCATCGACCCGGCAAACTCCACGAATGTTTCGTTTGAGCTTTTGGGCATCGATTTGATGAAGGATTCCAAAAAGCCGGAGTTCCTGCTTGACGGCGAACCGCAGCCCATCAACTTTGGCTGTGAAGAACGCGACGGCTATACGCTGTTCCCGTTCAACCCGTATCATGTACTTGTTTACCGTCTCGGCCTTTACTATGAATACATCGCGTCGGAAAACAAGCTTTCGTTCTTCTCGAAAAACGCAAGCCTTGTCTTTACGCTCGGTTCGCGCCGCGTGATTGTCAACGGCGAACAAAGACTGCTGCCGATTCCGGTGGAATGCAAGGATGGACTTCCCATGCTGCCGTTAGAGCTTATGAGCGACGTGTTCGGCTTCAAGTTTAAGTACAAAGCACCTAAGCTTACCATTACAACCAAATAAAATTTTGCCGGGGTTTGCAGTGGCAGACCCCGGTATTTTCTCTTATGCACAAGTATGTACAAGAAAAAAGCCCTTGAACAAACGTTCAAGGGCTTTTTTGGTGCTCCTGCGGAGAATCGAACTCCGGACACCATGATTAAAAGTCATGTGCTCTACCGGCTGAGCTACAGGGGCGACCGAAAAAACGTGTGATTCGTTTCACAGCCTTAATATATTACCATAAAGCGCGGCTCTTGTCAAGAGGTTTTCGCAAAAAACTTGTTTTTGTCGAAAAATCGAAGACCTTTGGGCAACGTTTCCGGGAAACAGCTTACCGCCGTTTCCCGGAAACACCGGACTATTTGGATTCGCGGTTTTCGATATCCGTAATCATATCCACACGCTTCTGATGTCTTCCACCTTCAAACGGCGTGGTCAAAAACGCTTCCACGATCATTTTGGCGGTTTCGGGGCCGATGACGCGCGCGCCGATGCAAACCATGTTGGCGTCGTTGTGCTGACGCGTCAGCTTCGCGCTGTATACCTCGCTGACCGCCGCCGCACGGATGCCGTGCACCTTGTTGGCGGCAAGCGACATACCAATGCCTGTGCCGCAGATCAATACGCCGAGCGAACCCGGATCGGCAAGCACCGCCTTGGCCGCTCTTTCGGCATATTCCGGATAGTTGACGCTGGCCTTTTCATCCGTGCCGAGGTTGATGACATGAAAGCCAAGGCTTTCAATATAATCACACAGCTCGTTTTTTAGATCGACCGCCGCATGGTCGTTGGCGATATAGACGTTTTTCATATTCTTTCTTCCTTATACTGTCGAAACGTTCGAGTCATTCGGCGTTCCGGATTATTCCTCTTCCGGAACGGCACGGTGCTCTTCTTCATGCGCACCGCAGCAGGCGCAACAGCCACCGCATTCTTTTTCAAGCTCGGTCGTGTCGCGGCCGGTCTTTTTGTAATAATCCAAAACCGCGGCTTTGACGGCTTCTTCAGCAAGCACCGAGCAGTGGATCTTTGCCGGCGGCAGTCCGTCGAGTGCCTCCACAACGGCGGCGTTGGAAAGCTCAAGTGCCTTGGAAATCGGCTGACCCTTGATAAGCTCGGTCGCCATGGACGAGGTGGCAATGGCCGATGCACAGCCGAAGGTTTCAAACTTTGCGTATCGTTCTCGTCGATTTTCAGATAGATCTTCATGATATCGCCGCATTTGGCGTTGCCGACTTCACCGACCGCCGTTGCGTCCGGCATTTCGCCGACATTGCGCGGATGGGTGAAATGATCCATAACTTTTGCGGAATATAACATAGGAAACTCCCTCCTTTACCGGGATAGCAAACACATTTTAATGTTCTTTTAATTCTTTCGGGCAGATCGGCGAGAAGTTGCGAAGCGTCTGCACGACGTATTTCACCTTTTCGACGATGTAATCGATGTCTTCTTTGGTGGTCTCATGCGAAAGCGTCAAACGCAGCGAGCCGTGTGCGATTTCGTGCGGCAGCCCGATGGCAAGCAGCACGTGCGACGGTTCGAGCGATTTGGACGAGCAGGCCGAACCGGTGGAAGCGCAGATGCCTTCTGCGTCGAGTAACAGCAGCAGCGATTCGCCTTCAATATATTTGAAGACAAAGCTTGCCGTACCGGGAAGCCGTTTGGTCGGATGTCCGGTAAGCTGTGCCTCCGGAATTTCGGTGGTCAGACGGTAGATAAGCTCGTCGCGCAGCATGGCAAGACGCGCATTGTCGTCCTTCATTTCTTCGCTTGCGATTTCGAGCGCTTTGGCAAGACCCATGATGGACGCCACGTTTTCCGTGCCGCCACGCTTGCCGCGTTCTTGTCCGCCGCCGTCGATAAGGCTCTTGATGACCACGCCGCTCTTGATATACAGCGCACCCACGCCCTTAGGAGCACGGAACTTGTGACCGGACAGCGAGAGCATGTCCGCATGGAGCGTTTTGATATCGACCGGAATATGACCGACCGCCTGCACCGCATCGGTAAAGAACAGAACCTTTTTCTTGTTCTTTTCGTTGTACTCCTTGATTTTTTCACCGATTTCGGCAATCGGCTCGATGGTGCCGATCTCGTTGTTGGCGTACATGACAGCCACGATACAGGTATCGTCGCGCAGGTTTTTGATGACATCGTCCGGATCTACCTTGCCGTCGTGATCGACGTCGAGATAGGTCACGGCAATGCCTTTCTTTTCGAGTGCCTTGCAGGTGTTGAGCACGGCATGATGCTCGATCTTGGTTGTGATGACGTGGCAGGTGGATACCTTATTTTTCTGCAAATAAGCGTCTACCGCGCCTTTGATGGCCCAGTTATCGCCCTCCGAACCGCAGCCGGTGAAATAAATTTCACGCGCTTCACACCCTAAGATCGCCGCGATGCGCGCACGCGCACCCTCTAAGAGCGTGAAAACCTGCTGGCCTTTGGAATATAAGCTGGACGGGTTTCCGTAGAATTCGCCGAGATACGGCAGCATTTCCGCAAGCACGCGCGGATGAACGCTGGTAGTTGCCGCATTGTCGGCATAAACAAACCGTTTTTCACTCATGGATTTTCAACAATCCCTTTCTTGCTTGCGCGTCCTATCGGATTAAGACACGCATTTATATTCAAGCGCACCGCCAAAGCCGTGCGCGTGTGACGGCGAAACAAACCGAGAGCATTACGCCTTCCTTATTTTACAGCATAATGCTCCCGATTTATACCTTTACTTGTAAAAATACAGGCAGCACATACCTGTCGGTAAAAAGGAAGAAAGACTTACATCTTTTTTTCTTCGATAAAGTCCGCAACATCCTTTACGGTTTTAAGCGTAAGTGCTTCTTCATCGGAAACCGTTATGCCGAAATTCTCTTCAATAGCCATCAGCATATCGACGATTTCAAGGGAATCGGCACCAAGATCCTCGACAATGTTGGTATCGGCATCAATTGTAGCCGGATCGATACGGAATTGCTTGGCAAGTAAGTCGATGATCGTTTCTACCATGGGTCAAACCTCTTTTCTGCATGGAATTCATAGATAATGTCACGAAACCGGAGGAAAACAGCGGTTTTTCCGGTTCACCACACATAATTATATGCAAACAAGTGCATCTTGTCAAGTATTATTTTATTAACGGCGTCAAAAGCCTGTCACGACGGGCAAAACCGGCGGTTATTTTCTATTCGCGATCCTTCAGAATGTCGCTTAGGCGGATCTTGCCCAAATAGCGCGCAAGCAAGGCGCGTGTTGCAAAGAAGCAGGCAAGCACGATAAGCACAATGCTGACATAATGCACCGGCAGCACGATGGCTGGGAAACCGCCGTTGACGTTGGATACACAGAACGGATACAGCGCATTGACGGCCAATTTGCAAAGCGGCATACCGAAAACAAGCGATGCGGCCGTCACATAAAAGCAGCCGGACAGATAAAAGCTGTTGACCGTCTTTTCCCTGTAGCCGAGTGCCTTGAGAAGCGATATCGAAAAACGGCTGCGGTCAATTTCAAGCTTCATCAAAAGATACATTACCGCCACAAAAATGATCACCGATACGCCCACAAGCATATAGATCATATCGCCCATCAGCGTCATGAATTTGTCCGCACCGCGCTGCAGGTCGCTCTTGACAATCTGCGAAACCATCATGTTGTGCCGGAACGTGATCGGCGTATCCGAATAGACCGTGTTGTAGTAATAGTCGCTCGCTTTCGGCATCCGTTCGCCCTTTTTGAGGTCGTCCTTGTCGAAATAGTCAAGCCCGAAGGCTTCGCGCATGGCATCAAGATTCATGAAGAAATACAAGCCGCTGCCGTAGGTCACTTCTCCTGCAATTTTGAAAGCATACCGCTTGTCGGCGGCACTGTCGTGGAACACCACCGTCTGTCCGACCTTGTAGCCGAATTTGATGCGTGCCGAGCTTGACATATAAACTTCGCCCGGCTCGTCGGACAAGTCTGCGGCAAAGTCGAAGTATGGATTGTCGCGGTCAATGCCCGAAAGCGTCACTTCCATTTCGCCGCCGGTCATGGCGTAATCCACATTGAAGCCGGTCGTGTAGCCGACCACCGCGTTTTTTGGCAGATCCTCCACCGGGTTGCGTAATACATACAGATATTCGTAATGCACATCGTCCGCAATGCTGCCGATATACGACGAAATGCTGCCGAAGCAGGAGAACGAAAACATCATGAGTAACACCGACAAAATCACGCCGGCAAACAGCGTCAAATTGCCCTTTATCTCGCGGCAGAACTGGCGAATGCGGTATTTTGCCGAAAAGCTCATGCCGTGCAGCTCAAAGTTCATGCGGCCGATGCCGGTCACCTTTTCATGCATCATCTGCAGCGGCGTTTCGTCAAGCTTTTTCTTTAAGACGTGCCGGTTGATAAAATAGGCAAGCGTAAGCGGCATCCCGACAGCATAGGCTTCCACATAAAACGGATAAATATGCACAAGCTCCGGAAATGAATACATCGCTGCATACGAAGCCGCCAAAAAATCCACTAAGGCAAAGCCGCCGAACAGCCCGACAAGCGAGCCGATAAGCGTTATGGCAAGCGGAATTTTCATGTAGTGCGACAGAATCTCCTTTTTGCTGTAGCCGAGCGCATAGAGCGTTCCGATGATGGCGCGTTCCTTTTCGATCGTGCCGCCGGCAAAAATGGCTAACATATAGGTAAGCAGCATGAGCAAAATCACGCCGACCACAAGCCCTGCCTGCTTGCCGAGCTTGGAATCGTTTAACGGGTCGTTGATGCGAATGCTGTACCGGGCTTCGGCAAAGCCGGAAAGGTTGACAAATTCCACCTTGGTGCTTTCGGCAAGATAAGCACCGAATTGCTCCTTGAATAAAATCGCCGCATTGGAAAGCGACATCGCGCCGCTATATAACTCCTTGGTCGCACGCTCGCCGTCATAGGCGGCATAGGCGCGTCCGACCGCATGAATGCCGCGT
>URCT01000027.1 GCA_900546385.1 uncultured Eubacteriales bacterium
TCCCGAGTGGCCAAAGGGGGCAGACTGTAAATCTGTTGTCAGTGACTTCGGTGGTCCGAATCCACCTTCCCCCACCAGAAAAAGGACTTGCAAATGCAAGTCCTTTTTCAGTTCTATTCGCCTTGCGGCGCGTTCAATTGATACGCTTGATACGCTGTGATATGCGGCTTTCGCCGCGCGATATTCGCTTCGCGAGTGTTAGGGCGAATAGAATTTCACTATTAAGGAAACCGCCCTCACAAAAGTTGAACAAAAAATCCAACGATTGCAAGGGCGGTTTTTCATGACAATTCTATGAGTTAAACAACAATGGTATAAGCGTGGAACAGCAAAGCAACGAGAATTTTCGCATTCACACGTTTAACAATACAACTGCTATAATGCCGAGACCATAGCCGATATATTGCATCCTGCTAAGCTTTTCTTTATACAACGTCACAGCACAAATAAAGGTAAGCACAAGACCGCCGGCCGAAATACTCGGAAACAGCACGGCATTCGGTAGCATGGCGGAGGTCACCATCACCAAATAGTTCATAAAGCCATTCGCCAAGCCTTTGACAACACCGTATTTCAAGCACGGCTTTAACATGGAAAGCTTGTTTCCCGGCTGCATAAAACCAAGCACAAACAACACAATCGTCACCGGAATCAGAGCATAGATCATGAATTCGTTTTTATACGCCCCGTCAAATGCCATTTGCTGCATTTTCTGCACGGTCGAACACATTCCGTTCGAAATAAAACATAAGAGCACATAGACAATCCACATCGGCGTAAAATGCAGGTTTTCGTTTTTCTTGAAATTGATCAAAAACAGTGAAACCGCCCATGCAGCTAAGCCGAAATACAGCGTCGTATGCGGCGTTTCCTTTAAGAACAAAAGCCCGTAAAAGGTCGGAATCAAAAGCGAATACGACGACATCAGCGACGTGATTGAAATCGGTCCCGTTTTTATGGCAAAAATTGCCGTAGCCGAAGCCGTTCCGAAAGCAACGGCAAAGCCAAGCGAATATGGGATAAGCGATGCTTCAAACGAAAGCCGACCGCCGCTGTTCAGCAAAAAGAAGCACAACGCACAAAAGCAAACCACCGCCGTAAACAGATTGCAGTTCGGTTTTGCGGTTTTGAGGTTGTATTCTTTCGCCAAAACAACTTCCAACGAACCTTCTAAGATGATGAGCACCAAAAATAAATAGGCCATGTTCTTCTCCCCTATTCTCTTACTTCAAAGCCGGCAAAGGAAAACGGCTGCATCTGTGATAAATGAACGGTATTTCCTTCCAAACGTGCCGTACAGCCGATGCATTCGATACTTGTATACGCCTTATCAAGCTCGATGACCGGTTCGAAAATCTCATCGGCAAAGATATTCCAAAGGCCGACCGAAAGTGCTGATTCACCTTTTTTGGCTAAGATATACAAATCGGGATTTCCATAGGCATAGGCCGGGATTTTTGCGTCAAAACGGTCACACGCCCACTTAAGCTCCGCCGAACGGTAATAGCTGCGCAACAGATTATCCCTGCCGTAATACAGCTCATAGCCTTCAAAGGCAAACACAAGGAATTTTCCGCCGTCAGCGTTCTCGTAGTAATACGAACCGGGCGTTTTCGGTGTCAAACTGCCGTCGCCGCGCTTGCAGCAAAACCGGCTGCGGATGTCCACGTTTTCAGCGGTCTCTATCGCGCGAACCGTGTTCCACACAAACGTCTTATCACCGTCATCACCGAAAAACTCATACGAGGCCTTATACGGTTCGCCTACGCTTTTCAGCCCGACATCTACGCCGTTGGCTGTCAGGATTTCTGCGGCACGCACATCCAAAATCAAGCCGTTTTTATAAGCATTTTTCGGCACCAGCGTGACATTTTCCGCAAAAGCAATGCCGCACACGCCCTCGCCGTCGTAAACGGTCGGAAAACCGTTGTCCACCATCAATTTAGACGCGACCGAGAAAAACAGATTATCTGCTTCATCGCTTCTTTCGAAGGCTTTCGGAATGCGCATATCCGTAAATTTTTCCATTCGCTCATAAACGCGCACACCAACCGGCGTTTTGCCGTCAAAATGCGTTTCGATTTCCTGATACAGCGGACGGTGCCGCTCGTGCCGCTCGATGTAACCGGTTTCATAGCCCGGCTTTGCATAATAGTCGATGGCATATTTCAAAATGCCGTCAAAACCGCCCGAAACACGCAAAGCCGTATCGAAGATTTCTAAATAGTTTGCCGGGCAGTTGCTGCGCGGCCGTGGCGACGCATCGCCCTCCGACAGGATTTCGATTCCTTCGCCGCACCAGCTTCGCTCCATACGTTCGGTTTCGATAACGTTTTGCAGCCGACAGTTCCAACCTCGGTTTTCCGCCCAATACGGCGCACCGATCAACCGCAAAAACGGCTTGGTGTTCCCGGCAAGGATACGTGCAAGCGTCGCCGAATCGGTTCCGTCAAAATCCCACACCGTAAGGCACGCGCAAAAGCCAATCCGAACCGCCGGATTGACGCGATCCACCGCCGCGCGCACTTCGGCGGCAAACAGCTCAAGGTAATACTTTTTGGAGGCCTGCCAAGCGTCTCTGTAAATGTTTTTTTCGCCGGACACCAACAGTGACGGCAATTCGGCTCTATCGATAGGCTTTCCCAAAAGCTGTTCCATATAGGCAAGATGGTTTTCGCACACGCATCCCAAGCCGCTCGGCAGCGTTCCGTACCGGAAATCGTCGTCGAACAGAATTAAATCGACACCGCACGCCGCAACATCGGCAATGTATGCACACGCAAACGCGCGGAAGTTTTTATCGGACGGGCAGATCTCATCCTCCGAAACTTTGCCGCCGATGCCTTTGATATGTACATAGGTGTTTTTTTCACTCAAGGCGAACGCCCAAATCCATGCACCGACCTCAAGCCCATGTGCTTTGAAAAACGCACAATTGCTTCGCACGGCATCCAATTCCCGCTGTTTCGCTTCTTCGGAGATATAATACTGTTCGATGGACAGCATGACGCGCACGGCATCCAAGCGGCGAAGCTCTTCAAGATGCTGTTTTAAGAGATTTTCATCCTCACAAACGCGGATGATCGGCACGGAGATTGCATAAGACATTCACGGTCCTTCTTTCGTCAAAAAGATATATTGCTACTATTATAATCGCTTTGCTTCGACCGCGATAGACAAAATCGGATACGATTTTATGCACTATTTTCCGGAATATGGCTTGTTTGTGAAAACATTCTCAAAGCCGCAGCTTTCTGCCTCGGCTTACAGACATTTCAACCGTGCGGCACTTGCTTTTTTTTCGAAAATGTGCTATACTTTTTCCAAAAATAAAACCGGAGGAACCCTTGTGAATATCGCTGTTGACATCGATGATACTTTAACCGATACATTTGATTATTACATTCCGTTTGTCGCCGAATTCTTCGGTGCCGACGCAGACGAGCTGAGAGAGAAAAACATTTCCTACAACACCTTGCCGGACGCATGGAAAAAGCAAGAATATGCCCTCGGAAAAGCCTACAACGACAAATACATTCCCGACGCGCCCTTTAAGCCGGATGCCGCCTGGGGCATTCGGGAGCTTCGCAAGCAAGGTCACAAGATTTTCATTATCACCGCCCGTACCGACGATTACTACGACGATGCCGTCAAGGCTACAACGCTCGAGTTAAACAACGGCGGCATCGCATACGACAAACTCATCTGCACGGCTGATAAAGCCAGTGCCTGTGTTGCCGAAAGCATTTCGATTTTAATCGATGACGCGCCGTTCAACTGCCAAGCCGCCAAAGAAGCCGGCATTACGCCGATCTTATTTGAAAGCAAAGCTTATCCGAACGCCGGAAAAGATTTTTTGCACGCCGCCGACTGGAAACAGACCGTCGCCATCGTCAAGCGTCTGGAAGAAACGTTAAAAAACAAATAGTATCCCGGCATGAAAGACGATGCACTTCGACACTTTATTCCGTTATCTTGTTAAAATGATAACAAAATATCTCTAAATCGAAAATCATTTTCAACAATCTGCACAAAATGTTGACTTTTTCGAACAGACAAGCTATAATATAAATATTGTTGTATTTTGAAACAAGCGATTAAGACCATCCGGATTCTTAATCGTTATTCGTTATGAGGAGGATTCCGTATGCTTGAAAACCTTGCGCCGGAACGCGTGTTTCATTATTTTGAAAAGATCTGCTCCATTCCTCACGGTTCGGGAAACACCGATAAAATCCGCGCTTTTTGTGTGAATTTTGCCGCAGAACACGGCTTGGAACACACATTTGACGCGCACAACAACGTCCTCATCCGCAAAAAAGCCTCGCGCGGCTATGAAAACCATCCGCCCGTGATTTTGCAGGGACACATGGACATGGTCTGCGAAAAAACGCCCGACTGCCCCATCGATTTTACCAAAGACGGTTTGCGTTTGAAAATCGACGGCGACAATCTTTCCGCCGAAGGCACCACGCTCGGCGCGGACAACGGGATCGCCGTTGCCATGATTTTAGCTGTTTTGGAGGACGATTCGCTTTCTCATCCGCCGCTTGAAGCGGTTTTCACGACCGACGAAGAAACCGGTATGTACGGTGCTCATGGTTTTGATACCGCAAAGCTTTCCGGTCACACTTTCATCAACCTCGATTCCGAGGAAGACAACGCCTTGACGGTCGGCTGTGCCGGCGGTGCCAAAGCACACATCGATCTGCCGCTTTCAGACGAAGCAAACAACGCTCCGTGTGTGAAGATTTCGCTTTCCGGACTGCTTGGCGGCCATTCGGGCAATATGATAGGCGAAGGCCGACAAAACGCCGATAAGCTGCTCGGTGCGCTTTTGGCGCGTCTCTCCTCCTTCCGTCTTGTTTCGATTGACGGCGGTTTTAAGGACAATGCCATTCCGAATGCCGCTGAATGTGTGCTTGCCACAGACGTTTCCATCACGGAGCTGACGGCTCTTGCAGCGAAATTTGTCGAAGAAAACCGCGTTGCCACAGACAGCGGTCTTACGGTTACAGTTTCCGCCGCGCAAGCTCATACGGCAGCCCTTGACAAAGAATCAACCGACAAGATTGTCGCTTTTCTGACGCGTGTTCCGTTCGGTATTCAGGCGATGAGCAAGCAGATTCCGGGATTGGTGCAAAGCTCGCTGAATCTCGGCATTATGAATATCACCACTGAGGCCGACGGACGCGTTTTCCATGCCGTTGTATCGGTTCGCAGCAGCGTTGCCGCCGAAAAGCAGAAAATGCTCGACGATTTGCAGGCACTTGCCGCATCCCTCGGCGCGGATTTCGCCGTACACGGACACTACCCGGCTTGGGAATACAAAGAAAACAGCCGCTTACGCGACATTATGACTGCGGTCTATGAAAAGCAATACGGCAAAAAACCAATCATCGAAGTCACGCACGCCGGATTGGAATGCGGCCTGTTTGCCGGAAAAATCAAAAATTTTGATGCCGTTTCTGCCGGTCCGAATATGTGGGATGTTCACACGGTCAACGAGCATTTATCCATTTCTTCCACAGAACGTACCTATACTTATCTTTGCAATGTGTTAAAGGAGCTTTGAAAACGATGACAAAAGAAGCTATCAAACGGATTCAAAAAGAGCTTGGAGCAAACGACGCCCTACTTGTAGCAAGCATTCCCAATCGTTTTTACTTAACCGGTTTTGAAACCAGCGACGGTTTTGTGTTTATCGCACGGGATACTGCCGTGTTTTTGATCGATTTCCGTTACGTGGAAAAGGCAAAGCAGATTGTTGACAGCTGCGATGTGCGCTTATCCTCCGCGCCGCTCGACGAGATCAAAGAATTATGCGAAGCAAACGGCATTCAAACGCTGTATGTTGAAAGCGAAAAAACTTCCCTCGATTTTGCCAAGCGTTTATCCGAAAAGCTGGCGAGTGCCAAGGTGAAGGTTTCCGATTCCGATAAATTCGATATTCTGATCCGTGACTTGCGCAGCATCAAGAATCAAAAAGAGCTTTCCTTAATCAAGGAAGCACAAAAAATGACCGACGACACCTTTACCTACATTTTAGAGCGCATTGCCGCAGGACGCACCGAAAAGGATGTCATGCTTGACATGGAATTTTATATGCGCAAGCTCGGTTCGGAGGGCGTTTCGTTTGATTTCATCGTTGTTTCCGGCAAGAACTCCTCCCTGCCGCACGGCGTGCCGACCGACAAAAAAATTGAACGCGGTGATTTCGTTACTATGGATTTCGGCGCAATCGTCGGCGGCTATCATTCGGATATGACACGCACGGTGGCTGTCGGAAGCATTTCCGACGAACAAAAAGCCGTATACGACACCGTTCTGAAGGCACAGCTTGCCGCACTCGACGCCGTTCGTCCGGGACTTGTCTGCAAGGACATTGACAAAGTGGCGCGCGACATCATTTATTCTGCCGGTTATGAAGGCTGCTTCGGCCATGGTCTCGGCCACAGCGTCGGTGTGGAAATTCATGAACGTCCGAATTTCAATATGCGCTGCGACACGGTGCTGCTTCCCGGCACGGTGATGACCGTCGAACCGGGCATTTATCTCGAAAATAAGTTTGGCGTTCGTATCGAGGACATGGTTTATGTCACCGAAAACGGCTGTGAAAACCTGACGCACAGCCCGAAAGAGCTAATCACGCTGTAAAAGCCGGTTTAGGCAATTTCACCAAAATGTAAGGGTTTTTGCTTTTGGCTATTGCATTCTTTTGCGTTTTATGCTATAATACATAAGTAATTCAATGATATGACAAAAATACATCAAGGAGCTGAAACAGTTGGCAAAATATATTGTCAAGCGTATCGCACTCGGTCTACTCAGTATTTTCGTTGTTGCGACGCTGACCTTTTTCTTAATGAACTTAGTCCCGGGCGGCCCGTTTGTCGCCGAGAAATCCATCAGCAAAGCGGCACAAAAGGCTTTGGAAGCCAAATACGGTCTCGACAAGCCCCTCTTTGAACGCTACATCACCTATATCACCGACTTTGTTCAGGGCGATATGGGACTCAGCCTTCGTCAGCGCGGCAAAACGGTTTCCGATATCATTTTCTCCAAATTCCCAGTTTCTGCCGGTCTTGCCGGTATCGCCGTTGCTGTCGCCCTTTTAGTCGGCATTCCGCTCGGATGTCTTTCGGCCTACAACCGCGGCAAATTTGCGGACAATTTCATCATTGTTCTCATGACCTGCGGTATCGCCATTCCGAGCTTTATCACCAGCGTTATTCTGTTATATACGTTCGGCAGCCAATTGAAGCTATTGCCGACCATCGGTCTTCGAACCGCCACCTCCTACATCATGCCGGTAACGGCGCTTGCCATTTATCCGACGGCGTATATCACGCGTCTTATGCGTTCGAGTCTTCTTGACGTCATGGGACAGGATTACATCCGCACGGCAAAGGCCAAGGGACTTTCCAACTTTGTCATTCTGTTCAAGCACGCGCTTCGCAATGCCATTCTGCCGGTTATCACCTACGTCGGTCCGATGCTTGCCAACCTCATGACCGGTTCCTTTGTTGTGGAAAAGATTTTCACGATTCCGGGTCTCGGCGGCGAATTCGTATCGGCCATCACCAAGCGCGACTACACCATGATTATGGGAACGACCATCGTGCTTGCCACTTTGATCATTACCGCCAACGTTATTGTCGATATTCTTTATAAAGTCATCGACCCGCGCATTAAATTGAAGTAAGGAGCGGCAGAGAGAACCTATGAACAAGAAATTTCCGAGTCTTCATCTGAATCCGGATGACTTTGCTCTCGCTTCTCCCGATGAAAAGCAAAGCTTGGTCGTCATGCGCGAAAGCGTGAACTTCTGGAAAGACGGTTTACGCAGACTGCGCAAAAACAAAGTGGCTATGGTCAGCCTTGTGTTCGTGATCATTGTCATGATTTTTGCTTATATTCTTCCCTCGTTCTGGCCTTACAGCTACGAACAGATGATTCAAACCAGCGAAAACCTCAAGCCGTTTACCTACGGTTCTGCCGAACAGGCACGCATCGATGCCGGCGAAAGCGTTTTTCCGCACATCTGCGGCACGGATAAATTAGGCCGCGACTTTGCTGCCCGTTTGATGATGGGTACGCGCATCAGCTTAACGGTCGGTCTTATCTGCGCAGCACTCGTGCTGATTGTCGGTTCGATCTACGGTGCAATTGCCGGCTTTATCGGCGGTTGGGTGGATAACATCATGATGCGTATCACCGATATCCTGTACACCATTCCCGACGTATTGCTCATCATTCTGCTGTCGGTTATCTTAAAGCCGCGGTTGGAGGAATTAGCCCAACTTCCGGGTCTTAAATGGATGCAGACGGTCGGTCCGAACTTGATCGCCATTTTCCTTGTATTCGTGCTGTTATACTGGGTCGGCATGGCGCGTATCACGCGTTCGCAGATTTTGGTGCTGAAGGAATCCGAATATGTTACGGCCGCACGTGCCATGGGTGCCGGAAAAAGCCGGATCATCCGCAAGCACTTGCTCACCAACTGTATCGGAACGCTGATCGTCACCACAACCTTGCAGATTCCGTCTGCCATCTTTACCGAAAGCTACCTCAGCTTCTTAGGACTTGGCGTATCTGCGCCGATGCCTTCGCTCGGTTCGCTTGCCACTGATGCCGTAAAGGGCATGAACACGTATCCGCATTTGCTCTTTATGCCGGCTATTCTGATCAGCGTCATTATTTTGGCATTCAACCTCCTCGGTGATGGTCTTCGTGATGCCTTTGACCCGAAATTAAAGAGCTAGGAGGAGTTTGAGACGTATGAGCAAGAAATTGTTAGAAATCAAAGACGAACGCCTCTCGTTCTTCACGCCGGCCGGTGAAGTCAAGGCGTTGAACGGTGTCTCCTTCTCCATGAACGAAGGCGAAGTTCTCGGCATTGTCGGTGAATCCGGCTCGGGAAAATCGGTCACCGCCTATTCGATTATGGGACTGACCGCCTATCCCGGCAAGCTTGTCGGCGGCACGATTTGGTTCAACGGCCACGAAATCGACAAGATGACCGAAAAAGAAATGCGCAAGATCCGCGGAAACGAAGTTTCCATCATTTTCCAAGACCCGATGACCAGTCTTAATCCGGTTTACACAATCGGCGACCAAATTGTGGAAGTCATTCGTCTGCACACCGGAAAATCCAAAAAAGAAGCCACCGAACGTGCCCGTGAGCTAATCGAGCTTGTCGGCATCACCGAACCAGAAAAGCGGTTGAAGCAATATCCGCATGAGCTTTCCGGCGGTATGCGTCAGCGCGTGATGATTGCCATCGCACTCGCCTGCGAACCGAAGTTGCTTATCGCCGATGAACCGACCACGGCACTCGACGTGACCATCCAAGCACAGATTTTGGAACTTATGCAGGAGCTGCGTCAAAAGCTCGGCATGAGCATTATCATGATCACGCACGACCTCGGTGTTGTGGCAAGTATGTGCGAAAAAATCGCCGTTATGTATGCCGGACATATCGTGGAATACGGTACGGCCGATGAGATTTTCTACAACCCGTGCCACGAATATACCAAAGGTTTAATTCGCTCCATTCCGAAGCTAAATGTCGAGCAGACCGAACGTCTGATTCCGATTGAAGGACAGCCGGTGGATCTTCTCAATCCGCCTGCCGGATGTCCGTTTGCACCGCGCTGCCGCGCCTGCATGAAGGTATGCCTTGACCGGATGCCTCCCAAGACGGAATTGTCCGAAACACATTACAGCCACTGTTGGCTGTTGCAGAAACAAGCCATGGAGAAAGGAGAGACTGTCGGTGAGTGAGCAAAAAAAATTAGTCGAAGTACAGCACTTACAGCAGTACTTTCCGGTCAAAGGCGGCCGCCACAAGCAATTTGTGCAGGCCGTGGATGATGTTTCGTTCTACATTTACCGCGGCGAAACGTTAGGTCTTGTCGGTGAATCCGGCTGCGGCAAAACCACCGTCGGGCGCACGCTTTTGCGCTTATATGAGCCGACCGACGGCACCATTCTTTACGACGGAAATGTCATTTTTGACAAAGCAAGCAATACTGCCGTCGATATGCTCCCCTATCGCCGCAAAATGCAGATGGTGTTCCAAGACCCGTATGCCAGCCTTGACCCGCGTATGACCATCGGCGACATTGTCGGCGAAGCCATCGACATTCACAAGCTCGCCGCAAACAAAAACGACCGCCGCGACCGCATTATTTCGCTTTTGGAGCGCGTCGGCTTAAACAGCGAACACGCCAACCGCTATCCGCACGAGTTTTCCGGCGGTCAGCGTCAGCGTGTCGGCATTGCCCGTGCGCTTGCCGTGAATCCGGAATTCATTGTATGCGATGAACCGGTTTCGGCACTCGATGTTTCGATTCAGGCGCAGGTCGTCAATATGTTTGAGGATTTGCAGCATGACCTCGGTCTGACGTATTTATTCATTGCGCACGACCTCAGCATTGTGCGTCATATATCCGACCGTATCGGCGTTATGTATTTAGGAAAGCTTGTTGAGCTTGCGGAAAGCTTTGAACTCATTTCGCACAGTCTTCATCCGTACACCAAGAGTTTGATTTCAGCCATTCCCGAAGCCGATCCGATTACGGCGCGCGCCTCCAAGCGCATTCCGCTGCAAGGCGATGTCCCCAGCCCCTTAAATCCGCCGAGCGGCTGTCGGTTCCGCACCAGATGTCCGTATGCCACCGAACAGTGCGCGGCCATTTGTCCGCAGTTAACCGAGGTGTCTCCGGGACATTTTGTGGCCTGCCACAACCTGCATAAAGTCCACTAAAAACGCACGACTCCATCGTTATCTATCCGTCCGACGGGCGGTGGATATAAATTCATGCGGCAAAAGCCGTAAATTTTAAGAAAGAGGCGATTCCATGAAACTCAAGAGATTAGCGGCAATTGTTTTGGCTCTGACTCTCTCCTCCTCCATGCTCGTCGGCATGACGGCTTGCGGAAAGAAAGAAGACGACACTAAAACAAAGGCTTCGGAAGTGACCGTACAGATCGGTCCGAACCCCGAAACTCTTGACCCGGCACTCAACAGTACCGTAGACGGCGGTAATATGCTTGTTACCCTGTTTGAACCCCTTCTCATCATTGACAAAGACAACAATGTTGTCGGCGGTCAGGCAGAAAAATGGGAAGTCAGCGACGACGGCCTTACCTGGACCTTCACCATGCGTGACGGTCTTAAGTGGTCGGACGGCTCTGAGCTTACCGCAAAAGACTTTGAATATGCCTTCAAACGTCTTACCGATCTTGACCTTGCATCCCCCTACGCAGAAACTGTTATCGGTATGGTTGAGGGTTATGCCGACGCTTGCGGCAATCCCGATCCCAATACCGGCGACCCCACCACCGAACCGAACAAGGATTTATTAAACGTTAAGGCAAGCGAAGACGGCAAAACTCTTACCATCGTTCTTGCTTATCCCTGCTCTTACTTTGATAAGCTCGCCGCATTCGCTACCCTCAGCCCGGTCAACGAAGCTACCATCACCGCAAACGGCGATGCTTGGGCAGTCAAGCCGGAAACCTACGTTTGCAACGGTCCGTACATGATCAGTGAATGGACGCCCAACGAACGCATCGTTTGCAAGAAGAACCCGAACTATGTCGGCGGTTGGGATAACTCCAAGATCGTTACCGACACTCTTACGTTCTTGCTTCTTGAAGATTCCAGCGCTTCGTTTGCGGCTTACAACAGCGGCACGGCTCAGCTCATCAAGGATGTTCCGACCGAAGAAATTCCGAGCCTCACCGGCAAAGAAGACTTCCATGTTGATCCGATCCTCGGCACCTACTACATCAGCATGAACCTCAACAAGGAAATTTTCCAGAATCCGCTCGTCCGCAAGGCTCTCACCCTCGCCATCGACCGTGAATACGTTGCAAACACTGTTATGCAGGGAACGTATTCGCCGGCATACAATTATGTCGGTCCGGGTGTTGTTGACGCAGAAGGTATGTTTTTGGACAACTCCAAAGCTGCCAACGGCGGCAAGACCTACATCGGCGAGGATTTCGCCGCTGACCTTGAAGAAGCTAAGGCTGCTCTTGCAGAAGCCGGCTATCCGAACGGCGAAGGCTTCCCGACCATCACCTACTCCACCAATGAAACCGGTTACCACATTCCGCTTGCAGAATACTTACAGCAGGCTTACAAGGAACTCGGTATCACCTTGAACATCGACAAGGTTGAATGGTCCTCCTTCACGCCGCAGCGTCGTGCCGGTGAATACGAAATGGCTCGTAACGGTTGGGTTATGGACTACAACGATGCCTCCAACATGATCGAACTGTTCTATTCCTCCAACGGCAACAACGACGGTAAATACAACAATCCGGAATTTGATGCCGCTATCGACGCTTCCAAGGTTGCTGATCCGGCTGAGCACTTTGCACAGCTTCACGCTGCTGAAAAGATCGCTATGGAAGATTATGCTTTCATTCCGGTTGCTTACTACAACGACTTCTGGCTCCAGAGCCCGTCGCTCAAAGGCAGCTGGCACAGCCCGTACGGCTACTGGTACTTACAGTACGCTTACGTTGAATAATCAGCTATTCGCTAAATAACCGCCGCCCACGTCGCTTACCGGTGACGTGGGCGGTTTCAGCAAACACGCAAAAATTCTGAAATTCGGAGGAAAACCATGACAGTAATCGACAGATTCTTAACCTATGTGACCTTTGACACAACTTCCGACGAAACAAGCGATACCTGCCCTTCCACAGCAAAACAGCTGATACTTGCCGACTATTTGGTGAAAGAATTAAAAGACATCGGGCTAACCGATGCCATGCGTGACGAAAACGGCTATGTATACGGGCATGTGCCGGCAAGCACGGGTATGGAAAATGTACCGAAAATCGGCCTTATCGCACATATGGATACCTCTCCCGATGTAAGCGGCAAAGACGTAAAGCCGCAGATTATCACGTTTGACGGCACGAATGCACCCATGGTGGACAAACGCTATGTTGGTGAACAGCTGATTGTCACCGACCAAACCACGCTTTTGGGTGCGGATGACAAGGCCGGTGTCGCCGAAATCATCGCCGCGTGCGACGTGCTTATGAAAGACGCGGCCATCAAGCACGGGCAAATCAGCATTTGCTTTACGCCCGACGAAGAAATCGGACGCGGCGCGGACAAGTTTGATTTTGAACGCTTTGATGCCGTGTATGCTTACACGGTTGACGGCGGCGAATTAGGCGGCATTGAATGCGAAAACTTCAACGCCGCGTCGGTAAAACTCATCGTCCACGGCATTAACACCCATCCCGGTTCGGCAAAGAACAAAATGCGCAACGCGATTCTGTTTCTGCACGAGTTCATCGCGCTGCTGCCGCCGGCCGAAACACCGGCTCACACCGAAGGCTATGAAGGCTTTTACCACATCAATGCGGTTGAGGGCGACGAAACGACCGCTTCGCTGCATATGCTCATTCGCGACCACAGCGATGCAATGTTTGAAAAGCGCAAAGCGTTTGTTGCCGACACCGTCCGCTATCTCGGCGGCAAATACGGCGAGAACACGTTTGATTTGACCATCACGGACAGCTACCGCAATATGCGTGTCATCATTGACAAGTATCCGGAAATCGTTGCGCGCGCCGAAAACGCGATGCGTGCGTGCGGCGTGACGCCGGAAATCACCGCCATTCGCGGCGGCACAGACGGTGCAAGACTCAGCTTTGAGGGTCTTCCCTGTCCCAATCTTTCCACCGGCGGTATGGGCTTTCACAGCATTTATGAAGCCATTCCCGTCAAGGCTTTGGAAAAGATGACAGAGGTTTTGGTGAAGCTTGTTTCGGCAAGTGAAGCTTAGTTTACTGCACGAAAAAACCGTTTACCCAGACAAGGTAAACGGTTTTTGTCAGATTATATGAACTGTGTCAGAACTTCATTGTCTTCAGCCAATTTATCATCAGCTGTCCCCATTGACAGGTACCTTCCACATCCTCCGCCAGGCCTCTGCCATGGTTGCCGTTCGGGAAAATATGCATTTCAAACGGAATCTTTTTAGCATGGAGTGCCTGTGCAAGAAGCAAGCTGTTGTTGACATCCACGCAGGTATCGTCCGCCGTATGCCAGATAAACGCAGGCGGACAATCGTCCGGAACGCTGCATTCGCCGGACATTTTATCGACTAATTTCGGGTCAGGATTCGGTCCGAGCAGGTTATCCTTTGAGCCTTTGTGTGTATATTCTTTCATGGTAACCACCGGATAGCAGAAAATTCCGACGTCCGGGCGGCTGGAAACGCGGTCGATGGCGTCTCCGTCGTTTTTGCCGCTGTCATAATGCTCACAAGCGCTCACGGCAAGGTGGCCGCCGGCGGAAAAGCCTAAAATACCGATTTTTTCCGGGTTTACGCCCCATTCTTTGGCATGATAGCGTGAAAAGCGAACCGCGCGGTTCGCGTCGGAAAGCTCTGCCGGATGTTTGTAAGGCGCAACGCGGTAATTAAGAACCAACGCCGAAATTCCGGCTCTGTTCAAGCACTCAGCAATCGGTTTTCCCTCATGTTCGGCACGTCCTGAATAGCCGCCGCCCGGACACACAATAACAAGTCCCTTATCCGGATTACCGTTCTCCACAAGATACGGCGTTACCGTTGTTTCCGGCTGTCCGTATTCTGCATTGTAATACGGCGTTCCGTTTTCCCACAGTTTCATTTCTTCCATGTTTCTATCCGCCTTTAAATTTACTATACAATTAATTCATAGTCCTTGCCGAGTTCGCCATGGTAGGCGGCAAGTGCCGGTTTTACACAGTTTTCGATGAACTCTTTGACCTGTTCGGCACTGCGACCGGTATAGTTTTCGGGAACAACGATTTTATCCAGATCCTCCATGGAAAGCCCAAATGCCGGATCGCCTGCAATGCGTTCGAGAAGGTCATTCGGTTCGCCAAGCTCTTTGACGACCTTGCCGGCAGCCATGGCGTGTTCGCGGATGCGTTCATGCAGCTCCTGACGGTTTCCGCCGCGCTTGACAGCGTCCATCATGATGTTTTCGCTTGCCATAAACGGCAGTTCCGCCATCAGGCGCGCACGAACCATCTTCGGATACACCACAAGGCCGTTTGTCACGTTCATGTAAATGTTTAAGATCGAATCGACCGCCAAAAAGGCTTCGGCCACCGAAATGCGCTTGTTTGCCGAATCGTCGAGCGTTCTTTCAAACCATTGGGTCGCCGCCGTAAAGGCCGGATTGAGCGAATCGCAGATGACGTAACGTGCAAGCGCGCAAATACGCTCGCTGCGCATGGGATTGCGTTTATACGGCATGGCCGAAGAGCCGATCTGATGCGCTTCGAAGGGTTCTTCCATTTCCTTGAAGGATTGCAGAATACGAAGGTCATTGGCAAATTTATAGGCGCTTTGAGCAATGCCGGAAAGCGTTGCCAAAATTGCCGCATCTACCTTGCGGGAATAGGTTTGACCGGAAACCGGAACAACACCGTCAAAGCCGAAATCGGCGCAGATGAGTTCTTCTAACTTTTTCACCTTTTCCGAATCGCCCTCGAACAGCTCCATAAAGCTGGCCTGCGTGCCGGTCGTTCCCTTCGAACCTAACATTTTAAGAGAGGATAAGCGGTAGCGCAGCTCATCAAGGTCATACAAAAGCTCGTTGATCCAAAGTGTGGCACGCTTGCCGACAGTGGTCGCCTGTGCCGGTTGGAGATGTGTATAGGCAAGGCACGGCATATCCTTGTATTTCAAGGCAAATTCCGAAAGGTTGGCAATGACCGAGCACAGCTTTTTTTCAACGATCTTCATGGCCTCGCGAAGACCGATGATATCGGCGTTATCGCCGACATAGCAGGACGTTGCACCCAAATGGATGATGGGAGCGGCTGTCGGACAGGCTTTTCCGAAGGTATACACGTGCGCCATAACATCGTGGCGCACTTCTTTTTCTCTGGCTTCGGCGACGGCATAATCGACATCGTCCAAATGTGCCGCCATTTCGTTTAACTGCGCATCGGTAATATCGAGGCCGAGCGCCTTTTCAGCCTTGGCAAGCGAGAGCCAGAGTCTGCGCCAAGTGGTGAATTTCATATTTGCGGAGAACACGTACTGCATCTCTTTGGAGGCATAACGCGTGGAAAACGGGCTGACATACGAATTATAATCCGGCATGACTATCTCCTTTGTATTGGAACGAACGGTTTATTTTTTCTTTTCTTCAAGCAGTTTTTGCACGGAAGCAAGCTTTGCACTCACGCAAAGCACCTTCATGCCCTTTTCAAGCTCTTCAACCGTCGGGAAGGACGGTGCGATGCGGATGTTGGTATCGCCCGGGTCTTTGTGATACGGGAAGGTGGCACCGGCTTCGGTTACGACAACGCCGGCTTCTTTAGCAAGAGCCACGGTTTTCAAGGCACAGCCTGCGTACACATTTAAGCTGATAAAATAGCCGCCTTTCGGCTTTGTCCACATGGCAATACCGGTATCGGCAAGGTTTTCTTCAAGCACCTTTTCGCATATTTCAAATTTTGGACGCAAAATAGCCGCGTGTTTTTTCATATACGCGCGAATGCCGTCCGCCGACTTAAAATAGCGCACATGACGCCACATATTCATCTTATCGTGTCCGATGGTCTGCTGCTGCATGATGGATTTGATATAATCCATATTTTCTTTCGAGCCGCCAAGTGCTGAAACGCCCGAGCCGGGATAGCTGATTTTGGACGTGGACATGAAGATAAGCGGCAGGTTGCCGTTGCCGTATTTTTCGCATTCCGGCAAGATATCGACAAGCGTATCGCCCTCATCGTACAGATCATGCACCGCATATGCATTGTCCCAGAACAGGCGGAAATCCTTTGCCGCCGGCTTCATGGAAGCAATCCGGCGCACAACGCTTGCCGAATACGTAATACCGGTCGGATTGGAGTATTTCGGCACGCACCACATACCCTTAACGGTCGGGTCTTTGATCAGCTCTTCGACCATGTTCATATCCGGTCCGTCCGCAAGCAGCGGCACATTCACCATTTCAATGCCGAGCGATTCGCAGATGCCGAAATGCCGGTCATAGCCCGGAACAGGACACAAAAACTTGACTTTTTCCTGTTTGACCCAAGGCGTTTCGCCGTTCACGCCGTATAACATATAGCGCGCAACCGCATCGTACATTAAGTTCAGGCTGGAATTGCCGCCGACGATGATCTGATTCCACGGCACACCGATGATATCCGAGAACATCTTTTTAGCATAGTCAAGACCGTCAACCAAACCGTAGTTGCGGCAGTCGAAGCCGTAATCGGTATAGCAGTCGGCATTGGTGGCAATGGCCGTGAGCATCGGCTCGGACAGGTCAAGCTGCTCTTTGCAGGGCTTTCCGCGCGTCATGTTGATATTCAGTTCTTGCGCTTTTAACGCCTGATATTCCTTTATAAGTTCGCTTTCCTTTTCCTCTAACTGATGGCAGTCCATCGAAAGATAACTCATGAAAACAGATCCTTTCCAAAGCATTTGCTGCAAACATAGCGGGGCAAATCATTCTGCCCATCTTGAATTATTATAGCACGAATTATTCGAAAATGCAAGAGGAATCCGCATTTTTCTTCATTTTTTGCATAATACGCAATTTTATGTTGCAAAACGCATTAAATCGGGTACTTTTCACGAAGAATGTAACGAATGTATGGATACAGCAGGACGAGCGACGCCAGCGTCCATGCGCCCGGGTCGCCCAAGCAGAGCGTATAAAACGCTGTCGAAGAGGAAAACGCATTTGTCGGCGCGCCGTTCACAAGTCCCGGCAGGAACGAACAGATTAACACGCGGCTGACCAGCTCGGCAATCCCGGCACCGAGCGTGAATTCGGAACGACCCGTTCCCTGCACCGAGCTGCGCATGACGATCAAGAAGCCAAGGATCATATAGAGCGGCATATCGGCATACAAATACAGGTTGCCGTAACGGATGGATTCCAAAGAAATCTTGTCGGCACTTAAAAAAATGTGCTGATAAGCACCGCCGACAGACAAAAGCAAGCCAACCGTCGTACACAGCACGCTGAAAATGAGCATGATCACAAGTGCTTGGTTTGTGCCTTTTCGGATACGTGCGTAATCGCCTTTGCCGTAGTTTTGTGCGTTATAGCCGACCATGGCCGAGCCGAGGCCGTTAAAATAGACCATCAGGAAATTGACAAGCTTGTTGGCCGCGCCGAAGCCGTTCTGCGCCGGGTTTCCGGCGACCATTCGTCCATCCGGCTGCAAATCGAAGCGAATGACCGCGCCCTGCATGGTAATAATGCCGACGGCAAGCACGGAAAATTGAAGGCCGAGCGGAAGCCCTTGGCGCAAATGCGATGTAATATCCGCTTTTGTTACCTTAAAATCCTCTTTTTTCAATCGCAAATCCGGATAGCGCACAAACGTATACACGAAGCACGCGGCAGCGCTGAGTGCTTGTGCAAGCACCGTGGCAATCGCCGCTCCTGCCGCTCCCCAGCGAAAACCGATGAGAAACCACAAGTCAAGACCGATATTCAACAGTGTTGAGAGTATAAGAAAGACAAGCGGTGTTACCGAATCGCCCACGCTGCGAAGGATGGTGCAGATAAAGTTATAGCTCATCTGTGCAACAAGGCCGATAAACATAACAAAGCAATAGCTGTAGGCCGCACGGTAAACACCCATGTTATCGGGCGTTACATTGATCAAGCGAAGCAGCCATGGCAAGAGCGATACTGACAGCGTACTTAAGACAAGCGTCGTCGTACACGAAAGAAGGATCTGCGTTGCGAACGATCGCCGCACACCGGCTTTGTCACCCAAACCAACGCGGTTTGCCGTGATCACGCCGAAGCCTGCCGTACAGCCGAAAGCAAACTGCAAGAAAATGAAGGTCAACGCAAACGTATCGTTTACACCGGCGACCTCATCGGCCGAAAGCGTCTGACCGCAGATGACCGCGTCCGTAAGCACATAGATCTGCTGCAAAAGGCACGACAGCATGATCGGAAGCGCATACTTCAAGATGACCTTCCACGGCGTGCCGGAGGTAAGATGGAGCGGCTCGGAAAAACGGTGTTTTTGATTATTTGAATGTGCTGAAGAAAAAGCAGAACGCACAGGCACAACTCCTTTCGGATTTTCTTTTCCGCCGGAATTATAAGTAAAAATTTGCTTGTTATCAAGCTTCAATTTGCAAACATCTCATGAACACTCTTTGCGTGCCGCAAAATAAAGAATTGCAAGACAAAACGCCCTGCAATTCTTTTTGCGCATATTCGGTTTAATATTCGGCAATCAGCGTTTGCATCAGCTCATTAACCGTCACCGGATTTGCCTTTCCGCCGGTTTTGGCCATGACCTTGCCGATGAGTGCTTTGAGAGCGGCGGTTTTTCCGGCTTTGTAGGAAGTGACCGATTTTGCATCGCTCATCAAGACCTCACGCACAGCCTGTTCCAACACGGCACGGTCGTTGATCTGTTCAAGTCCGTGTTCGGCCACATACGCGGCCGGGTCAAAATCGTTTGCAAGCAGCTCCGCGACGATTTTTTTGCCGGTTGAGCTGTTGATTTTTCCGTCGCCAAGCAGATCCGCCAAGGCTGCAAGGCGTTCCGGCTTTACCGGAAGATCGCCGGTTTCGGAATCATAGTTTCGCAAAATATCGGTGATCAGCATATTGGCGGCAAGCTTCGGATAGCGCGTGGCACAAGCCGTTTTTTCGAAATAATCTGCCACGGCAAGCTCGTTGGTGATGACTTCGCTGTCATACGCCGTGAGGCCGTAGGTTTCGGCATACAGTTTTTTGCGTTCGTCCGGAAGCATGGGAATCTCCGCCTTTAAGGCAGCAAGCTTTTCTTCGGTAATGACAATCGGCGGCAGATCCGGATCCGGAAAATAACGATAATCGTTGGCGTCCTCTTTTTTGCGCATGGAATAGGTTTTGCCGGAATCGGCGTCAAAGCGGCGCGTTTCCTGGACGACGCCCTCTCCGCTTTCAAGCGCATCAACCTGGCGACGATATTCATAATCGATGGCTTTGGCAATAAACTGGAACGAGTTGATATTTTTCATCTCGGTACGCGTGCCGAACGGCTCACCGGGCTTGCGCACCGAAAGGTTGACATCGCACCGCAATGAGCCTTCGTTCATCTTGCAATCGGACACGCCGGTATAAAGAATGGCCGCGCGGAGCTTGCGCAGGTAAGCGTCCGCTTCTTCGGCAGAGCGGATATCCGGCTCGGACACGATTTCAATGAGCGGCACACCGCAGCGATTACAGTCGATGAGCGTTCCGAGCTTTGCGTCATGCACAAGCTTTCCGGCGTCCTCCTCAATGTGAATCCGGGTGATGCCGATGCGCTTAGAGCCGTTCGCAGTTTCGATATCCACGTATCCGTGTTCGCAGAGCGGCAGGTCGTACTGGGATATTTGATAGGCCTTGGGAAGATCGGGATAAAAGTAGTTTTTGCGGTCCTGTTTGGAAAAACGCGCAATTGTGCAGTTGGTGGCAAGGCCTGCCTTGATGGCATAATCCACAACCTTTTTGTTCAGCACCGGAAGCGTGCCGGGCATTCCCATGCAGACCGGACACACGTGTGTATTGGGTTCTGCGCCGAAATCGGTTTTGCAGTTGCAAAAGATCTTTGTTTTTGTCTTCAATTCCACATGGACTTCCAATCCGATGACCATTTCATAGCCTTTATAGAGTGTCATATGCTCGCCCCCTTATTCTTTCTCAAACGCAAAACCGGCACGGTACAAAAGCGGCTCGGAAAGTGCTTTGCCGATAAGCTGCATTCCGATCGGAAGTCCTCCTTCGGTCTTGCCGCACGGCAAGGACAACGCCGGAACGCCGGCAATGTTGACCGGAACGGTATAGATGTCGCCTAAATACATTTCAATCGGGTTTCCGGTTTTGGAGCCGAGCTTATAGGCCGGCGTCGGTGCAACCGGCGACAGGATAAAATCGAATTTTTCAAACACCTTTTCGTATTCGGCGATAATTAAGCTGCGCGCCTGCAAGGCTTTCTTATAATAAGCATCGTAATAGCCGGAGGAAAGTGCGAAGGTACCAAGCATGATACGGCGCTTGACTTCATCGCCAAAGCCCTCGTTACGGGTGTTCTTGTAAAGCTCGTCGATATCACCGTAAGCCTCGGCACGTTTGCCGTAGCGGACACCGTCGAAGCGTGCAAGGTTGGAGGACGCTTCGGCCGAGGAAATGACGTAATACGCCGGAAGCGCATCGGCAAGTGCCGGCATTTTGACTTCGGAAATGCTTGCGCCGAGTGCTTCAAAGCGTTTGGCTGCCGCAAAGACAGCGTTCTTCACCTCGCTGTCGATGCCTTCGGCAAAGAATTCCACGGGAAGTGCCACCTTCATGCCGCGCACGCCCTTTTCGATAGCGGCCATCGGATCAGTATAACCGTCGGCTATCGAAGTTGCGTCCTTTTCATCGTGACCGGAAATCGCTGAAAACACAAGCGCATTGTCGTACACATTTTTGGTAAGCGGCCCGATCTGATCGAGCGATGAAGCAAACGCCACAAGGCCGAATCGCGAGACCGCACCATAGGTCGGCTTCATGCCGACCACGCCGCAAAAGGCTGCCGGCTGACGTATCGAACCGCCGGTATCCGAGCCGAGTGCAAACGGTGCAAAGCCTGCCGCAACCGCCGCCGCGCTGCCGCCGCTTGAACCGCCGGGAACGCACGTTATATCAACCGGGTTTTTGGTAACCTGAAACGCCGAGTTTTCGGTGGTGCTTCCCATGGCGAATTCATCCATATTCACTTTGCCGAGCATGACAGCCTTTTGTGACTTCAACTTTTCCATGACCGTCGCGTCATAGCACGGCACAAAATCTTCTAACATATGGGACGCACAGGTCGTTTTGACGCCTTTGGTGCAGATATTGTCTTTGACAGCCATCGGAATGCCGGAAAGCACACCGGTCTTTTCACCGGCAGTATCGTAGCTTTTTGCCGCTTCTTCGGCTTCTGCCGCGGTTACCGTCAAAAATGCGCCGATACCGCCGTCGCGGCTCTCAATTTCTTTCAAAAAAGCCGTTGTCAGTTCAAAAGAGGACAGTTCGCGCTCGTCCAGCTTTTTTCGCATTTCGGCAAGCGTAAGGTGCGTAAGTTCAGACATGGTTTCTTTCCCCTTTCTCATTCGACAACACGCGGAACGGTGATATATTCCGCTGTTTTGGTTTTGGCATTGGCAAGCAATTCCGCCCGCGTATAGTTCTGTTCCGGTTCATCCTCGCGGAACACGTTGCTTGTGGGAACCAAATGCTCGCGCACCGGAACACCGTCAGTATCGAGCGCATTTAAGGCATTGGCAAAATCGATGACCGATTCCATGTCCTGCTCCAGCTTTTCCTTTTTATCGTCGCCAATGGTTAATTTCGCAAGCGACGCGACCGCATCCACATCGATTTTCTTAGCTTTCTTTTTGGCGGAAACACGCGTGCCGTCCGCATCGACGGTTTCGGAAAGCGACAGGAGCGACAGCTCCTCCAACTGCTTCATATCCACCACATTCGGTGCTTCGGTCATGGGACAGGACGCGTCTTTGGTTTTCGGGAATGCAATGACATCGCGCAGCGAATCCGCGCCGCGCATGAGCATGACGAGCCGGTCAAGACCGAACGCAAAGCCGGCGTGCGGCGGTGTGCCGTAGCGGAAAGCGTTGATCATAAAGCCGAAGCGCTCTTCGGTCTGCTCCTTGGTAAAGCCGAGAGCCTTGAACATCTGCTTTTGGATCTTGCGGTCATGAATACGCACCGAACCGCTGCCAAGCTCCACACCGTTGAGAACCACGTCATACGCCTGCGCACGCACGCGTTCCGGATCGCTTTCCAGATATTGCAAATCCTCGGGATACGGCATGGTAAACGGATGGTGCATGGCAACATAGCGTTCTTCCTCTTCGGAATATTCAAATTCCGGAAAATCGATGACAAATAACAGCTTATAATCGTCTTTGCGCTTGAGTTCGAGCATAGTGCCGAGGTCATTCCGAAGCGCACCCAACACCCGGCGAACCGTGGCAAGCTTATCCGCACAGAACAAAATGAAATCGCCCGGCTTTGCCTCCACACGTGCAAGCAGTTCTTTCATGACATCGTCCGAAAAATATTTGGTGAGAATGGTATACAATTCGCCGTCCGGCCGCACGGCGATCCATGCCATGCCTTTTGCGCCGTAGGAAACGGCTTTATCGGTCAGTTCTTCAATCTGGGAGCGTGTAAAATCGCTTTTGCCGCAAACGTTGATGGCGCGAACCACGCCACCGCTTTTGGTGACCGATTTGAACACCGAAAAATCGCTTTTCGCCGCGATATCGGTCACGTCTACGATCGGAAGCCCGAAACGCAGATCCGGCTTGTCACAGCCGTATTTATCCATGCACTCTTTCCAGGTGATTCGCGGAAAGGTATAGTCGATATCCACGTCAAGCGTGTTTTTGAAAATGTATTTGAACAGCTTTTCGAGGTGAACGAGCACATCCTCTTGTTCGACGAACGAAAGCTCCATATCCACCTGTGTGAATTCCGGCTGACGGTCGGCGCGCAGATCCTCGTCACGGAAGCAGCGTGCGATCTGATAATACTTGTCCATGCCGCCCACCATGAGTAACTGCTTGAATATCTGCGGCGACTGCGGCAATGCATAGAACATACCGGGATGAACGCGGCTGGGAACGAGATAGTCGCGCGCGCCCTCCGGCGTGGATTTGGTCAGATACGGCGTTTCGACCTCGGTGAAGCCGTCGTTGTCGAGATAGCTTCTGGTCACGCGCGAAACCTTATGGCGGAAACGCAAGTTTTCCTGCATTTGCTCGCGGCGGATGTCGAGAAAGCGATATTTTAAGCGGAGATCCTCACGGACGTTTTCCGCGTCCTCCAACTGAAACGGCAGCGGTTTGGATTCCGACAGAAGCTCCAGCCGATCTGCTGCCAGCTCCACCGTACCGGTCTTGATTTTGGGGTTCACGGTATCCTCGCTTCTTAGCCGGATCTTGCCGCCAACCGATATGACGTACTGGTTTTTTAGGTTTTCCGCGATATGAAAATGCTCCGGCGAAAGCAAGCTTTCATCAAAGACGACCTGCAAGGTTCCCTCACGGTCTTTTAGATCGATGAAAACCACGCCGCCCATATCGCGCTTAGTCTGCACCCAGCCCATAGCTGTTACCTCCGCGCCGACGTCTGCTTCACAAAATGCGCCGCAGTACTTTGTTCGTTTCATTTCAAATTGCTCCCTTCGA
>URCT01000028.1 GCA_900546385.1 uncultured Eubacteriales bacterium
GCGACTTCTTTTTCCTACTTTTTGTAAAGTACAAAAAGTAGGGCAAAAAAACTTTCAACTTTCCTTTCGGAAAGTTCGCCCATGCAGGGCGGCTTGCCCTGCTATGCCTTTGCTATATAAAGGAGTGATACAGATGAATTACTTCGGCTCAACCGATGTCGGCTGCGTCCGCCAAAACAACCAAGACTATTTCCGTATCGATACCTTCGGCACACATACCCTCTTTACCGTCTGCGACGGCATGGGCGGCGCGGCCGGCGGTGCCGCTGCCAGTAAACTCGCTTGCGACGTCTTTGCACACGCCGTTGAAAAAACCTTGTCGGAATCCGAAAAAATCTCCGATCAAACCTTGCTCCATGCGCTTTCTGCCGCTCTTTCCGAGGCAAATCAAGCCGTTTTCTCCCTTGCTAATGCCGAGAAAACGCTTGCCGGCATGGGTACAACGCTTTGCGCCGTGCTCGTGAGCGGTGCAAACCCCAACCGCCTTTGCGCCGTCAGCGTCGGCGATAGCCGGATCTATCTCTTCAAGGACGAAAAAATCACCCAGCTTTCGCATGACCATTCCTATGTCCAAGCACTCGTCGATAACGGCACTATCACGCCGGATGAATCCAAACACCATCCCAATAAAAACATCATTACTCGTGCGGTCGGCACGGCCGACTCGGTCGAAGGCGATTGCTTCTTGCTCGATTTCGACGCCGATGGCTTTCTGCTGTGCAGCGACGGGCTTACCGGTTTTGTGTCCGACGATGAATTAAACGCGCGTTTTCGGCAATATACTAATGCGGAAGAAACGGTGAACGCTTTGATTGACGACGCAAAACGCGCCGGCGGCGGCGATAATATCACAGCCGTTCTGGTGCGCCGCTAAAGCCGGTCAAATGAGTTAGTCTAAGGATAAGGGAAAGGAAAACATCATGGATAATACTTCCTACGATAAGTTAATCAATCGCATTATCGATAAACGCTATAAAATCGAAACAGTCGTTGGCGTCGGCGGCATGGCGTATGTTCTGCGTGCCAAGGATTTGACTACCGGCCGCGATGTCGCCATCAAAATTTTGAGCGACGAATTCAAGGACGACGAACGCGCCGTCAAGCGGTTTATCAACGAATCCAAAACCGTTTCCATGCTCGACCATGAAAACATCGTAAAAATTTTGGATGTCGTTATCACCGATGACCTCAAATATATCGTCATGGAGTTTATCGACGGCATCACCCTAAAGGATTACATCGACCGCATCGGCACGCTCTCTTGGAAGGAAGCCGTCTATTATATCAAGCAAGTCCTTCGCGCCCTCTCGCACGCGCATGAGAAACAGGTCATCCACCGCGATATCAAGCCGCAGAATATTATGCTTTTGTCCGACGGCACCGTCAAGGTGACCGATTTCGGCATCGCCAAGCATCCCAAAGCCGAGGCCATTACCATGACCGATAAGGCCATCGGCACGGTCAATTACATCAGCCCCGAACAGGCCAGCGGCGCGCCGGTTGATTCCAGAACCGATATCTATTCCACCGGCATCATGCTTTACGAAATGGTGACCGGCCGTCTGCCGTTTATCGCCGACAGCCCGGTGGCCGTTGCTATGATGCAGGTGTCCAACGAGCCGGTTCTGCCGCGGGAACTCAATCCGCAGATTCCGGTCGGCCTTGAGCAGATCATTCTCAAAGCCATGCAAAAAAATCCCGACGACCGCTTTGCCAGTGCCGCCGCAATGTTAAAAGCCCTCGATTACTTTACGGAAAATCCCGATGTGGTGTTTGCCGGAGGAAAAAACACGACCGGCGGAAATGTTGCCGTCGGAGATACCGCAAGCTACGAGGATGAGCAGAAGAAAAAGGCGCGCATGAAAAAATACGTGCGCGGAAGCCGCTCTATGTTCCCGATCATCGCCGGTGTGGCGGCCGCTTTTGCCGTCGTCGGCATCGTCTTTGTCATTTTCTGGGTGCTGCCGTTCTTTAAGGGAACGGTTACCGATAGCGAAGGCAAGGGAACCATCGATGCCATCGGCGACGGCTTTTCCACGGCGGTTGACCGCTTTTTGGGCGTAGATGGCGCAAGTGCTCAGGAAAAAAAGGTCACGGTCGAATCGTTTGTCGGCCAAAAATACGACGACGCACTGATTTCCGAAATGAGCACACGCGGCTTTTCCGCCGAAACCGTCAATTATGTCCGTAACCCGAATTACGGCCTCGGTGAGGTGGTGCGTCAAGAGCCGGAGGGCGGCGCAATCCGCTTAAAAGCCGAAAACGGCCTTGTTCCGGTGGTGCTGTATGTCAATATGGGACAAAAGGATATGAATATGCCGGACTGCACGCTGGTAAGCGTCACGGATGCGAAAAAGCTTATCCGCACGGAATATAACAGCGTGTCCTCCGCCGAGCTTTCCGCCGACGCCATCGAGGTCGTCGAGGAATACCACGATACCTACCCGGCCGATTATGTCATCCGCACGGAACCGACTGCCGGGTCGCTTGTATCGGTGGACGACGCCGTCCGCTTTGTGCTGGTGGTCAGCAAGGGTCAGAAAATCACCAATACCACCGTGCCGGAGCTTGAAGGCTTAACGCTTGCCGACGCTAAGAAGCGCATTTTGAACGCAAAGCTTGCGCTCGGCAAAATCTATTATGAAGAAAGCGCCGCCGTCGGGGCAGGACGCGTGATGAAAGCCGGTCATGCCGCCGGTGAAACCGTGGCGCAGGATATCACCTCCATCGACCTTTGGGTCAGCATCGGTTCGGCTGCTGGTTCGGAGCTTGTGCCGGATATACCCACCACACCCAAAACCGAGCCGGATACCACGCATACCGGTACGACCGGCGACAGCGGCCACGGAAATGCCGGAAATACCGGAAGCACCGAAAAGACCGAAAAGACCGAAACCGATACGCCGCAGAAAGATCCCGAGCTTGTCGTGGACAATACCGGAAACGCCGCCGGCACGGGTGAAAACACGGGAACGGAAAATCCCGATGCTTCTTCCGACATTGCCGGACTTCTCGATATGCGCAATTCCGATGAGAACTAACACCGTCCGAACGGAAAGGAAACCACATGACCGCAAGGCTTGAACAACCAGAGACCATCGCCGCCGAAACACATATCTGCGGCAGAATCATCCAAAGCACCGGCGGCCTGTACCGCGTGGAGATCACCGCCTCCGACGAGCCGCAAATGGTCGGCACGACGGTCGATTGTCGTGCCAAAGGCGCTTTCCGGCACGAAAAGCTCACGCCTCTTGCCGGTGATAAGGTGCTTGTGCGCCGCTCGGAAAACGGCGAAGGCTTTATTACCGAAATTCTGCCGCGCAAGAATTCCCTCATTCGCCCGGCGGTTGCCAACGTCGATACGCTCGTGCTTGTCATCGCGTCGGCGCATCCCGATCCGGATGTGTATATTCTCGATAAGCTGACCGCCATCGCCGCCTTCAACGGCATCGATACCGTGCTTGCAGTCAACAAATGCGACCTGCGCAGTGCTGATGAACTGCAAAAAATCTATACCTCTGCCGGGATTCCGACCTTTTGTCTTTCGGCAAACGACCCGGAAAACTCCTGGGCGGTGTTGGACGAGATCCGACGCACCGTTCGCGGCAAAACCGCCTTTTTCTCGGGCGCGTCGGGCGTTGGCAAATCAAGCTTACTCAATGCGCTGTATCCGTCGCTTTTGCAGCTTGAAACCGGCGAGATCAGCCGGAAAATCGCGCGCGGCAAGCATACCACCCGTGTGACGACGCTCTTTCGGGTGGAGGAAAATACCTATATCGGCGACACGCCGGGATTTAGCATGGTGGACGTGGCAGGCTTCAATCTGCTCACGCTTGACGGCCTGTTGGAGTCCTTCCCGGACATTGCCGCCTATGCGCACGATTGCCGCTATACCGATTGCACACACCTGTGTGAGGACGGCTGCAAGGTGGTCGAAGCCGTAAAGGCCGGCAAAATCGCACCATCCCGTCACGAAAGCTTTGTGCGGCTGTATAAGGAATTAAAAGCCATCGATCCATGGAAAAAATAACGGAGGAAGCTATGACACAAAATCAACCGGTTTGTCCCGGCAAAGCGCCGCGCGAATCCCAAACCGAGCAGGTGCAGATTCTTTCGCAAGGGTCGTTAAACGGCTATAAACGCTTATTTGGCGGCAAGCTCATGGAGTGGATCGACGTGGTGGCCGCCGTCACGGCACGCCGCCATTCCGGCAAAAACGTCACCACCGCCGCCGTCGACTCGCTGGAATTCAAATCCGCCGCCTATGCCAATGATACGGTGGTTTTGATCGGAAAAGTGACCTATACCGGGAACACTTCCATGGAAATCTGCGTCAAAACCTATGTGGAATCCATGGACGGCACAAGACGGCTTATCAATAAGGCGTATGTGATCATGGTTGCTCTCGGAGAAGACGAAAAACCGGCACACGTGCCGCCGCTTTTGCCTGAAACCGACGAAGAAAAGGCGGAATTTGATGCCGGAAAAGCGCGCAATGCCTTGCGAAAGGCACGCCGCACACAGGATTCGGCAGAATAACAGTTTTTCGGCACATAATTTTCACATAAGCTTGTTATACTGCAAATGTAAGAATGGAAAAGCTTTCGAAACGCGTTTTTGACGCGGAATCAAGTGGAAAGGATGTTTCATTATGGAAATTACGTTAACAAAAGAAAATTATAAAGAAATCGTGGAAAACGCGAATAAACCCGTTCTCATTGACTTTTGGGCAACCTGGTGCGGCCCGTGCAAAATGATCGCACCCATCGTCGAGCAGGTCGCCGAAGAGCGAACCGATATCACGGTCTGTAAGGTCAACGTGGATGAACAGGAGGAGCTTGCGGTGAAATTCGGCATTCAGTCGATTCCGACGCTCGTGCTTGTCAAAAACGGTGTCGAGACCGGCCGCGCGGTCGGCTATCGCGATTTCAAGGGCGTGACCGATTTTATCGATCTGTAAGAGAGGGAGAAGTATGGTACGCCTGAATCCTGACAAAGAGATCGTGAAAACCGTCAAAGAAGGCCTTGCGGCGCGCGGCGGCTATTGCCCGTGTGTGCGCGAAAAGAGCGAGGATACCAAATGTATGTGCAAGGAATTCCGCGAGCAGATCAAAGACCCGAATTTTGAAGGCTTTTGCCATTGTATGCTGTATTACAAGGATAAAACATAAACGGCTTTTGAAAAAGAAAAACCGGATCATGCTTTATACAGAAACGGCGGCGCAGTTTTTTGTGCCGCCGTGCGTTTGTCTTTGCGCAACGCAAAAATGAAAAATTCGTGAAAAAACGACTTTTTCTCTTGAAAAATAAAACAAGGTATGCTACAATAAAAACAGAAACAAAAATAGGAGGTTTTTCGTATGAGTTCACTTTTAGCAAAACTTGGGCTTTTTGCCGGAGGCGTTCTGTTTGGAACGGCCGGAATCAAGATCCTTTCCAGCAAAGATGCCAAAAAGGTTTACACGGAAGCAACGGCAGCCGCCCTTCGCGCGAAAGACTGCGTGATGACGACTGTAACCACCGTTAAGGAAAACGCTGACGACATTCTTGCCGATGCAAAGGAAATCAATGAAAAGCGTGCCGCTGAGGACGAAAAGATCGTTGAGGATGCCTCGGAAAGCGAAGCAGCTGCCGAAACAGCCGAAGCCGCCGAATAAAATATGTTGTTATAAAGGCTTTGCTACGGCCTGAAATGGGGCTGTCGTAAGACAGTCCCGTTTTTCGTATGTATAAAATTTGACAGAGGTCAAAAACCATGAAATGCAAAATCTTACATGAATCGAACGGCAGACTGCGTGTGCATTTGTTTGCCGGGCATATGTCGCTTGCCCAAGCGGATCTTACGGAATACTATTTGAAGCAGATACCCGGCGTCAAGGACGCGCGCGTTTACGACCGCACCATGGACGCCATTGTTTTGTTTGACGCACCGCGTGCCGACATCCTTGCGGCTCTTGCGCGGTTTTCCTATGAAAGCGCCGAAAAGAGCGTTAAGGTTCCCGAACACACGCCGCGCGCGCTCAACCGCGATTTTGAGGAAACGCTCATCTCCACCGTTTTCCGGCGTTTTGCCGTCAAGCTGTTCTTTCCCATGCCGGTTCGCGCCGTGCTTTCGGCCATCCGTGCCGTCAAATATATCCACAAAGGCTTAAAGGCTCTGTGGCACGGCAAGCTTACGGTATCGGTTCTCGATGCCGCCGCTGTGACGGTTTCTCTTATCCGCGGCGATTTCTCGACGGCAGGCTCGGTGATGTTCATGCTCCGTATCGGCGAGATTTTGGAGGATTGGACGCACAAGAAGTCGGTCGCCGATCTTGCCGGTGCCATGTCCTTGAATGTCGATAAGGTCTGGGTGAAAAACGATGTCAATGAAGAGCTTCTGCCGATCGGCGAGGTGCGCGAGAACGATTTGATCATCGTGCGCACCGGAAGCTTAATTCCGCTTGACGGAAAGATCGCCGAGGGCGAAGCCACCGTCAACCAATCCTCCATGACCGGCGAATCCTTGCCGGTTCGCAAGAGCGTCGGCAGCTATGTGTATGCCGGCACGGTGGTGGAGGAGGGCGAATGCGTCATCCGCGTGGAAAAAACGTCGGGCGGCGGCCGGTATGACCGCATCGTCAAGATGATCGAGGACTCCGAAAAGCTCAAATCCACCGCCGAGGACCGCGCGTCGCGCCTTGCGGATAAGCTTGTGCCGTACACGCTCGGCGGCACGGCGCTCACCTATTTCCTGACGCGCAACTTAACCAAAACGCTTGCCGTTTTGATGGTCGATTTTTCGTGCGCACTCAAGCTTTCTATCCCGATTGCCGTGCTTTCGGGTATGCGCGAATGCCACAAATACCGCGTATCCGTCAAAGGCGGCCGCTTCTTGGAGGCGGTGGCCAAAGCGGATACAGTCGTGTTCGACAAAACCGGTACGCTCACCTATGCCAAACCGCGTGTCGCGGAGATCGTCACCTTCGGCGGCCTTGCGGAAAACGATATGCTGCGGCTGGCGGCCTGCCTTGAGGAACACTATCCGCATTCGCTTGCCAACGCTGTCGTTGAAGAAGCCAAGGCGCGCGGCCTCAATCATGAGGAATACCATTCGAGTGTGGAATATGTGGTGGCGCACGGCATTTCCAGCATGGTGGAAAACAAAAAAGTGGTCATCGGCAGCTCGCACTTTGTCTTTGAAGACGAGGGCTGCACGATTCCGGAAGGCGAGGAAGAAAAATATCACGCACTTTCCGGCGAATATTCGCATTTGTATCTTGCCATATCCGGCGTGCTTGCGGCTGTCATCTGCATTTCCGACCCATTGCGTGCCGAAGCGAAAGCGGCTATCAAAGCCTTGCATGACTGCGGCATCAAGCGCGTTGTGATGATGACCGGCGACAACGAACGCACCGCAGCGGCTGTGGCGGCGGCTGTCGGCGTGGATGAATACCATGCCGAGGTTCTGCCGGAGGATAAGGCGGCGTTCATTCGGAAAGCCAAAGCCGAGGGACACAAGGTCATCATGATCGGCGACGGCGTCAACGATTCACCGGCTCTTTCGGAGGCCGACGCAGGCATTGCCATCGGCACGGGCGCGGCCATCGCCAAAGAGATTGCGGACATCACCGTCTCGTCGCAAAATCTGTTTGAGCTTGTGACCTTGCGTAAGCTAAGCGAAGCACTTATGGCACGGATCGACCGGAATTACCGGTTTATCGTCGGGTTCAATTTGGGCCTCATTTTCTGCGGCGTGACGGGCATCATGCTGCCGACGACATCGGCATTATTGCACAATATGTCCACGCTTGCCATCAGCTTGCAAAGCATGACGAATCTTTTGCCGGAAGAACAATAAGGCTTCCCGAAATAACAGGAATATAGCCGCACAGTTCGGACGTCCGAACCGTGCGGCCTTTTCATGCCTTCCGAACGTGCGGATATCGACCGAATTTTGCTCAATTTTCTTTTTTGGAATTGACTTTTGCCTCGGATTCGGCTATAATAAAAGGGAATATAGAAATCGGCGCACAAGCCGAAGCATTGCAAAGGAATATCGCTTTATGAATACCAATCTTATTTTGAAAAAAATCGATGACCTTCCTGAAAATCCTCTCGAAAACGCCGTTCCGGATGGCGGCCTTTGCGCCATTTTCCGCACGGTGGGCTTTGTGGGCGACAGCCTTTCTTCGGGCGAATTCGAAGCCTTGACGGAAGACGGCGTCAGAAGCTGGCACGATATGTTCGAATACTCTTGGGGACAGTTCATCGCCCGTCGGTGCGGCCTTAAAGCCATCAACTTTTCGCGCGGCGGCATGACGGCTAAAGAATTCAATGCGTCGTTCGGAAAGGCCTGCGGCTTTGAACAGCCGGAAAACGTCTGCCAAGCGTATGTCATCGCCCTCGGCGTCAACGACGTTCTGAACACCGGGAATCCGGTCGGAACGTTAAAAGACATCGATTTCGAGAATTACGAAAACAACAAGTCGACCTTCGCCGGCGAATATGCCAAGATTTTGCAGAAGATCAAAAAAATGCAGCCCAAAGCGCGCGTTTTTCTTATGTCCATGCCGCGCGAGACGTATGGCGGCAAGGAAAACAATCCGGAGCTTCGCAAGGAACACCGCGACTTTTTAGCTTCGCTTGCCGAAAAATTCGAGTTCACCTATGTGCTCGATTTCTACAAATACGCGCCGGTATACGATGACGAATTTCGCAAAAATTACTACCTCGGCGGTCATTTGAATGCTGCCGGCTATAAGCTCACCGCCGATTTTGTCATGAGCTACATCGACTATATCATCCGCAAACATCCGGAGGATTTTTGCCAGGTCGGCTTTATCGGCACGGGATTCCATTACCACGGCGTTAAGTGGTAACGATTTTTACACAAAAAGAGGTTTGACAAACGATGCATAACCAGTTAACCGAAGTGGATATTCAAAAGATGAAAGAGGAGATCGAATACCGCATCACGGTCAAGCGTCCGCTCTTACTCAAGGAAGTGGTGCGCACCCGTGCGTTCGGCGATCTCAGCGAAAACGCGGAATACCACATCGCAAAACAGGAAAAAAACGCCAATGACCGCCGTATCCGCTATTTGCAGAACATGATTAAGACCGCCGAGGTCGTGTCGGTCAACACCGATGCCGATACATTAGGCCTTTTCGATACGGTCACCGTTTATGTCGAAGAGGACGATGCCGAGGAAACGTACCGGCTTGTCACCACGGCGCGCGCCGATGTGCTTGAAAACCGTATCAGCGGTGAAAGTCCCATGGGAAAGGCATTACTCGGGCATAAGGTCGGCGACCGCATCTTGATCGAGGTCAATCCGGCATACAACTATTATGTCGTCATCCGTTCCATCGAAAAAGGCACGGACGACGCGTCGCTGTCCATCAATTAAGGGAAAATTATGCGTATCATCGGACTTACCGGCCCGACCGGCGCCGGAAAAGGAAAATTTTCGCAGATCGCCGTGCGCGCTTTCGGCGCCGAGCATATCGATACCGACAAAATCGCGCGGCAGGTTGTCGAGCCGGGTTCAGCCGGGCTTGCGGCACTGGTCGAGTATTTCGGAAACGGCATTCTGCGTGCGGACGGCGCGCTTGACCGCAAGAAGCTTGCCGCCATCGTTTTTTCTGACCGCAGGAAGCTTGCCGCGCTCAACGGCATAACCCATCCGCTTGTCACAAAAGAGGTCGAAAAACGCCTTGCGGACGCACGTAAGCGGCAGTGTCCGTTTGCCGTGATCGACGCGCCGCTTCTTTTCGAGAGCGGCGAGGACAAGATCTGCGATGTGACCGTCGGCATTCTTGCCGATGAGCAAACACGCCTTTTGCGTATCTTGGCACGGGACGGCATCGACAGAGAAGCCGCCGAAAAACGCCTTGCCGCCGCCAAAAACAACGAATATTTTCGTGAAAGGTGCGGCTGTATTCTCGAAAACGACGGCGACGAAGCGGCGTTTGAAGCACAGATCCGCCGTTTCTTTGAAGCCCTTTCAGAGCAGCATTCATAACGGATTTTACGAGGAACACACATGAAAAAATCGTTTGTTATCATTTGCATTCTGGCACTTGCCGCCGGATTTGCCACTCTTTGGATTTTTGTCAAGGATAAAATTTTAGAGCGGACGCATCCGCTTCCGTATCGGGAAACCGTTTCGGCCATGGCCGAAGAATATGCCGTTCCCGAGGAGGTCATCTACGCCGTTATGAGCGTGGAAAGCAATTTCAAAAGCGATGCGCAGAGCTCCAAAGGTGCGATCGGCCTTATGCAGATTACGCCGGATACCTTCACCTGGCTGTGCTCCAAAAACAACGCCTCCGACACCAATCCCGAGCTGTTGTACAATCCCGAAACCAACATCCGCTACGGAACGTATTTCTTGAGCCTTCTCTATTCGGAGTTCGGCGTGTGGGATACGGCGTTTGCCGCCTATAATGCCGGACGCGGCCGCGTGAACGAATGGTTAAAAAGCCCGGCGTACAATTCCAACGGAAAGCTTGTCAACATTCCGTATCCCGAAACGGCGGCCTATGTGCAAAAGGTCGATAAAGCGATGCTTGTTTACAAAAAGCTGTATTTTTCGAAAACAGCGGAAGCGGCGGATGCCGCCGATTTGACGGATGCGCCGGATATGACGGATGACGCTTTGATACAGGAGAATTAGCTATGGCAGATTATGTGGCTTTATACCGCAAATGGCGGCCGCACGTGTTTGCGGATGTCATCGGACAGGAGCATATTACCAAGGTTCTGTGCAGCGAAGTGATGCACGGCTCGGTTTCGCACGCGTATCTTTTCTGCGGTTCGCGCGGCACGGGCAAAACCACCTGCGCCAAAATTCTGGCCAAAGCCGCCAATTGCGAAAATCCGCAGAACGGCGATCCGTGCGGCGTGTGCCGGACGTGCCGGGCATTCGACAGCTCGTATGACATCATCGAAATGGACGCCGCCTCCAACAACGGCGTGGACGATATCCGCGATTTGCGCGAAAAAGTGGCGTTTATGCCGATCGAAATGAAAAAACGCGTGTATATCATCGATGAGGTGCATATGCTCTCCAACGGCGCGTTTAATGCGCTTTTGAAAACCTTAGAGGAGCCGCCGTCGCACATCCTGTTCATCCTCGCAACGACCGAACTAAACAAAATTCCGGCGACCATCCTTTCGCGCTGCAAGCGGTTCGATTTCCACCGCATTTCGCCGGAGGATATGCTGCCGCGGCTTCGGTATATCTCGGATGAAGAAAAAATCGGCATCACCGACGACGCGCTTCGCTTGATTGCCTTTCTTGCCACAGGCGCGATGCGTGACGCGCTGTCCATGCTTGAGCTGTTTGTCGGCAAAACCGGCATCGACCGCGAAAAAGCGTCGGAAGCGCTGGGCGTGGTCGGCAACGCGCCGATTTTGGCACTGTTAGAAGCGGTTGCCGCAGGCGACACCGCAAGAGCCTTGTCGCTGTTGGAGGAACTGTATACGGCAAGCAAGGATATGGGCGTGCTGTGTTCGGAGCTTGCCGAAATGTTCCGGCATTTGCTTGTGGTCAAATATGCAAGCGATTCGGTCAGCAAGCTGGTGGATGCCGAACCGGATGTGATTGCCGCCTTGCGCAACTGCGAGGACAGCTTTACCAAGGAACGCCTGTTATATTCGCTCGAAATCACCGAACAGACGCAGAATAAGCTTGCGCGAAGCGGCCTGTCGCGCCGCACGCTTGCGGAGCTTATGCTCATGCGGCTGTGCGATGCACGGCTGTCGAATTCGCCCGAAGCGGTGCTTGCCCGTCTCTCCGATATGGAAGCGAAGCTTGCTTCCGGCAGCTTTTCCGCGCCCGAAGCGGCTCAAAAGCATACTTCTGCGCCGCCGCCGCGTGCCGATTCCGCACCCGTGCAGGGCGAAGAGATCCCGCTTCCGGAAGCACCGCCCGAGGCTTTCGATGAATTCGACGCACCGCCAGCCACATCCGAACGCCATGCGCCGCAAAAGCGCGTTTCGCCGGCAAAACCGGACGAGCCGCCCGTTCCGCCTGCGCCGCCGCAAGAAGAAAAAGGCACCGAAATGCTTGCCTTTGCCGAGCTTCTCGAAGAGATCAAAGCGCAGGATATGGTCACCTATTCGATGCTTTCCGGCGCCTATGCCGAGCAGTTTCCGGATAAAATCAAAATCTATGTCAATTCGATGGGCTATTTCATGTTAACCACCGATAAACCCAAAAACGAGATGATCGCAAGCCTTGCGTCCAAGCTTTTGGGAATACCGGTGCGCGTCGAATACGCCCGCACGACGGGCAATGCGGTCGACAAACCGGTCGATTTATCCGCTTTTTAGCGGCTGTTAAAGCGACATCACGAAAGGAAGGCAGCGTTATGCAACCGATTTTTTCTATGGTTTTACTGTTTTTTGTGGGCAGCGGCGTTGGTTGGATTATGGAATTCTTCTTTCGACGCTATTTCGCACCCGAAAAAAAGTGGTGCAATCCCGGCTTTCTGACCGGCCCGTGCCTGCCGATTTACGGCTTCGGCACGTGTACGCTGTATTTGCTGTGTTCGGCGGAACGCTACATAGCCATCGACAACGTGTTTTTACGCAAGCTTGTGCTGTATTTACTCATGACGCTTTGCATGACGCTCATCGAATATATCGCCGGTCTTATCTTCGTGGTAGGCCTCAAAACCAAGCTTTGGGATTACAGCGATGAAAAATTCAATTTGCAGGGCATTATCTGCCTAAAATTCTCACTTCTTTGGGCGGTGGCCGGTGCGGTGTACGATTTGCTTGTGCATCCGCTTTTGTGCGACCTTTTGGTGTGGTTTGATGCGAATTCGCCGTTTGTGTTTGTCCTCGGCTCGGTGTTCGGCATTTTTGCCGTGGACGTGGTGTATTCGTTCGGCGTGGTGGCAAAGATTCGTGCCTTCGCGGCTGAAAACCACATTTTGGTGCGTTACGAGGAACTCAAAAATACCATTCGCCGGACAGCCGAGGAGCAAAAGAAAAAGTACAAATTTCTGTTTGCCCTGCGTCCCGAAGTGCCGATCCGCGAGCATTTGAACAAATATCTCGAGCTTGTGCGTGCTTTTGATAAGGACGAAAAAGAGAAAAAATCTCCAAAGGGCAAAAAAACAAAGAATAACGCATAGATGAAAGTATGCGGCAGATTTTGAAAACCGGACAAAAATCTTTGTTTTTGTCCGGTTTTCCTTATAAAGGACCGTGTATTTGCCGACAAGCACGGTGCTTCACCCAAAAGAACCTGCCGCATAGGCAAGCCTTCCTGTCAAAATCAAAACAGGCTGTGAAAACCAAAACGGAATTCACAGCCTGTTATGATGTCTAACGCGGTATTTTACAGTGCTTATCAGTCGAACAGCTCATCCGCGTCAAGCTCGGAATCGGCGGACGGGTCGCCTGAGACAAGTAACTCCTCTGCGGCGGAAAAACGGATAAGCTCCCATTCGGGTGAACGGTATTGTTTCATGGAACTTTCTCCTTTACGCTTTGACGTCGGCTTCGGCAAGGATTCTGTCGATGTAATCCTTGTTTGCGGTGTAGGCATCGCCGCCGGCCGCTTTGATGGCTTCGGCAACATCCTTGATGCTCTTGATGCGGCATTCGCCGTAATAGTAGACCGAACCGATTTTCACATAGGAACGTGCCGCAAGCGGCGTGTTGTAGCGGTGCGCATAGGTCGTGCCGTCCGCATGAGTGTAGCTGTTGTCAAGATTGATGACAACGCCGGTGAAATATGAGCCTTGCTCACCGTAATCGCCGAACGGCGTTTGGCCGTCGGGCGTTTCGAGAATCTTTCCGGTTACAGAGCCGTCCGAAGCATAGTTTCTTGCACCGACAAGCTTCAAGCCGCTTGCGGTTTGTGCGGCAAACGAACCGGCGCTTTTGTTTGCAATCGTGCCGTCGGCAATCTTCACTTCATCGGCGGCATCCAGACCTTTTTGCTCCAGAATGTCGCCGCGTGCAACGATAAAGCCGCATTCTTGGGCTTCGGCAAGAGTCGGTGCATTGATAAACGCGGCAAAGCGGATGCCGGCATTGCCGCCGGTGCGGATGCTGTTTGCTTCGGCTGTGGCAAGGTTCACCTTGACGTTTGGCTTGTAGTAGAGGTAAACGGCGCGGACATTGGAATTATTCGGATCCCAGGCATCTCTTGCAAAGCCGAGAAGTGTCGCCGAGGTGTCGCGCGTCTGCGTGAGGGTCGTCCAAACGCCGGGTTCGGCCGGATATTTTTTCCAATTGGTATAAACGTTGCACCAGGAAACCCAGCCGTCAGCGGCCGGTTGTTGGATGCTGTAAAAATCCTTTTTCTTCGCCGCACTGTTGTACAGCTCCACGCACATGGTTAGTTTGCCGTCCAACGCTTTTCCGTCGGCATCCGTAAAGGCACCGCCCGAAGCGGAGGCATACACGCCGAAGGTGTTGCCGGCGAAAACGGTGTCGCCGGTGTTGATGGAGCGCGTGTAGGTGTAATCGGTGGTGTCAAGCGTGCTTAAAAGACCGCCAAGCGTGATGTTGGATTCGTTGACCATGTCGCTTGCATTGCCGTTGTCAAAATAGATGAGTCTGCCGTAATCGGTTGTTTCGGCCGGCTTTTCGGCATATGCGATGGTCGGCGCATAGTAGACATACACGCTGCGGATGTGCGAGCCTTTGTTGTCCCAGGCATTGCGGCCCATGCAAAGGGTGTTTGCCGAGGTGTCGTAAGTGAATTTCATGGTCGTCCACGACGCAGCGACCGCTTTTGACGCACTCCAATTGGTGTAAATTTTGCACCACGCATCCCAGCCGTCGGCAGCAGGCTTCGGCTTGACACCGTTGTGGAAGACTTTGTCCGAGGCGGTGGAGTTGTAAATTTCCACACAAAACGTCAGCTTGCCGTTTAAGCGTTTGCCGGTTGCGTCCTTGAAGGAAACGCCGTCGGACGCGACAATGCACGGACCGAACGTTTCGCCTTGGAACGGCGTGTCGCCGGTGTTGATGGAACGCGTTATGTATCCATCGGTTTCGGAATACGGCTCGACCACACCCTGCAAGGAAATGTTGGTAAGGTTGATGCGGTCGTCGGCGTTGCCGTTGTCAAAGAAAACAAGCACACCGTCGTCGGTGGTTTCGGCCGGCTTTGCTCCATAGGCCGCTTCGGAAAGCACGGTTTTCGCGACAGCTTCGGGAACCTCCGCCGAAAGCTCGGGCATTTCGGGTGTAAAAGCCGCGGCGGTACACGCCAAAACGCTGCATACCAGTAAAAAACAGAAAAGAAAATGCGGTACGTGGTGCTTCATGATCATCCATCCTTCTTTGTGATATCGGAATTCTTTCCTTTATTATACGGGGAAAACGGCGGCAAGTAAATGTCGAAAACACAGGTGTTTTTGTCCATATTTTGGATAATGGGCAAATTTCGACAAATTTAACCGTTCGCGGATAGCAATTTCCTTGACAGAATGGGTTGAATGTGTTACAATCAAAATAAAAACGGGGAGGGAAGTCTTATGAACGCGTATATACCGAAGCAGTTTGACTATTGGCCGACCCTTGCACTTGAAAATTGTGAGATCGGCGACGTCGGCATCGGCATCGACAGCGAAAAACGCGGTGAGCGGTATGTGCCGTTTCATCCGCACGGGCCGCTGTTTGAGGTGACCTGCATTTTGGAGGGACGCGGCGTCAGCTATGCCGGGACTTGTCCGATAAAGGTGCAAAAAGGCGATATTTTTCTGTCCGTGCCGTTTGAAGAGCATCGGTTGGACAGCGATCCGGAATCTCCGCTCTGCCAAGAGTTTCTGACCTTCGGCGTGCGCGGCGAACGGTTTCTGCCGCTGTCCGATCGGCTGTGGAAATTGGGACTTCCGCCGCAAAACCGCGTTTTTCACGATGAAAGCGTGGTGACGCTCATCGATTTGATTTTGGAGGAATTGCAGAACGGCTCGAAAATCTATCGCAAAGAGATCCTTTCGTCGCTGACGGATCAGGTGGCCTTGCGGGTGTTGCGCGCCTTTTGGGATTATTCGCCGAAGCCGCTGTCGGTCGTGCCGTCGGACAAAGAGCTGTGCGAGCATATCACGCATTACATCGATACGCATTTGTATACCTTACGTACCCTCACCGAGCTTGGCGAAGCCTTGCGCTATAATTACAGCTACCTTTCGTCACGCTATCGAAACGTGACCGGCCATACCATCAAGGAATACTATACCAGGCGGCGGATGGAGGAGGCCAAACGGCTGTTAAGCACGCAAAACGGCAGCATTTCGCAGGTCGCCGAACAGCTCGGCTATTCCGGCGTGTATGCGTTCAGCAAAGCGTTTAAGGCTTATTATCGGATGCCGCCGAGCGACTTGCTCAAAGAAGCATAAAAAGAACGCAAAAACATACTTGCTTTTGCGTTCTTTGAAAGGTTTGCCGAAAGCGTTGCAGGATGAGCTGCTTATTTTGCACACGTGCTTCCGAAATATTCGTTTAAGGCTTCTTGCAGCGCACTTCCGCTGGAGGAGTGACAATGCTTGAGCACCGCTCCCGTCTTTTGCGCTTGTTCCGAGGCCACGCCGACCATTTTATGCGCGACCGTTCCGGTGAATACGATCACCATATCCGGCGAACCGATCTGATTCTTGAAGTTGGCGGGAAATTGGGTGAAAACCTTGCATTTACATCCGTATTTTCCGCAGATTTCTTTGTAACGGCAGTGCATACGGTCATGACCGCCGACAATGACGATGCTCATTTGTTCATCTCCTTGATGCTGACATATAGTTAGTTATAACTAACTTGTTGATTTTGATATACCGCAAAGCGTCTGCCTTGCGGTATATCTTTATGAGGGAAAGTGAAATGCTTATGCTTGTGCCAAAAGCAAAGCCGGAAAGCGTTTACTTTTTGGCCGCGTTATGGCATGAACCATGCATGGCACAATGCGCGCAGTTCGCACCGCAGGTGGATCTACCTTGCTTCTTGCACTTTCTAAGGTACACCACAATCGCGGCAACCACGGCAATCAGAACGAGCGCCACAACAATCGTCGATAGATTTTCGGCTAAAAACGTTAACATGATAAATCCTCCTTATTCAGTTTTTAGTATATGCGAAAAGCGGAATTATTTCAAGGCTTTTTCTTTTTCGGCAACTTTAACATTTCCGGAAAACTTGCCGGCTTCCTTGTACGGCTTGAACAGCTGATAGATGATGCCGACGAGAAGGACGATCGATACGATGACACCGAGAATGTTAACGTTTTTGCCGCCATCGTAGAAGATGTTGCCGAACTGGGTGATCATGAGGGCGATGACATAGGCAAAGCCGCACTGATAGCCGATAGCGAACCACGTCCATTTTGCGTTGTTCATTTCACGCTTGATAGCACCGATGGCTGCAAAGCACGGAGCGCAAAGCAGGTTGAACACGAGGAACGAGTAACCGGTGATCTGCGTGAAGGCTGCGCCAATTGCGGGCCAACCGTCGGGATACAGGATACCCATGGTGCCGACGATGTTTTCCTTAGCCACAAGACCGGTGATGGAAGCCACAGCGGCCTGCCAGTTGCCCCAGCCGAGCGGTTTGAAGATCCAAGCGAGGACACCGCCGATGGTGGCAAGAATACTCATGCCGATCTCTTCGTCATTCAACATACGGAAGCCGTCCGGTGTGAAGCCGAAGTAGGTGGTGAACCAAACGAAGATGGTCGAAAGCAAGATGATGGTACCGGCCTTCTTGATGAACGACCAGCCGCGCTCCCACATACTGCGAAGCACGTTGAGAACCGTCGGAAGGTGGTAAGCCGGAAGTTCCATAACGAACGGAGCCGGATCGCCTGCGAACATCTTGGTCTTCTTAAGCATGATACCCGAAATGATGATGGCAGCCATACCGACAAAGTATGCCGAGGTAGCAACCCATGCCGAGCCGCCGAAGATAGCGCCGGCGATCATCGAGATGAACGGCACCTTTGCGCCGCAGGGGATGAAGGTGGTGGTCATGATGGTCATCTTGCGGTCGCGGTCATTTTCAATGGTACGCGAAGCCATGATACCCGGAACGCCGCAGCCCGTACCGATAAGCATCGGGATAAAGGACTTACCGGAAAGACCGAATTTGCGGAAGATACGGTCGAGAACGAACGCGATACGCGCCATATAACCGCACGCTTCAAGGAAGGCAAGGAGCAAGAACAATACGAGCATCTGCGGAACGAAGCCGAGCACCGCGCCGACACCGGCAACGATACCGTCGTTAATCAGACCCTTCAGCCATTCTGCACAGCCGATGGCGTCAAGACCGTCTCCAACCAATACCGGAATACCCGGAACCCAAGGACCGTATTCAGCCGGATCGGGCTCGTCAAAACCGTTTTCTTCTAAGTAAGCAACGGCTTCCGTGTAGCTCTTGCCAACGGTGGCTTCTGCTTGCTCTTCAGACAGATTTTCGGGAACTTTATCGTAATATGCGGTTTTCTCGCTTGTAGCAAGCGTTTCTTCATCTGCAACTTCGAAGGTTACAGAATCGGATTCCGGCTTATACGCTTTCATTTCTTCCAGCGCAGCATCCGCATCGAAATCTTTTGCCGCGAAATCAATGCCGGTAAAGGCACTCACCGCTTCGGTAGCATCGCCGTATTCTCCGGCGACCTCATCGTAATCCGCACGGCCGATGCCGAGCAAATACCAGCCGTCGCCGAACAAACCGTCGTTTGCCCAATCCGTTGCCGACGAGCCGACCGTTACCATGGATATGTAGTACACCAGGAACATAACGACTGCGAAGATCGGAAGACCCAGCCAACGGTTGGTAACGACCTTATCGATCTTATCGGAGGTCGAAAGCTTGCCGACATTCTTTTTCTTGTAGCAGTTCTTTATAAGACCGGCGATGTAGACATACCGCTCGTTGGTGATGATGCTTTCCGCATCGTCGTCGAGTTCCTTTTCGGCAGCCGCGATATCGGTCTCAATGTGCGCCATGGTGTCTTTCGGAATGTTTAATTCGTTAAGAGCCTTGGAATCGCGTTCGAAAATCTTGATGGCGTACCAACGCTGACGTTCCTGCGGCATATCGTGCAGCACGGCTTCTTCAATGTGGGCGATGGCGTGTTCCACAGGACCCGAAAACGTGTGCATCGGAACGGTCTTGCCGTTTCTTGCGGCAGCGATGGCGGCTTCGGCAGCTTCTTCGATGCCGGTGCCCTTTAAGGCCGAAATCTCAACGATTTTACATCCAAGCTCACGGGATAACTCTTCTACGTTGATCTTGTCGCCGCTCTTGCGGACAACGTCCATCATGTTGATGGCGATAACCACCGGAATGCCAAGCTCGGTAAGCTGGGTGGTAAGATACAGGTTTCTTTCGAGATTGGTACCGTCGATGATGTTCAAAATGGCGTCGGGACGCTCACCGATCAAGTAGTTACGGGCGACCACTTCTTCGAGCGTGTACGGCGAAAGGGAATAAATACCCGGAAGGTCGGTGACGATTACGCCGTCGTGTTTCTTTAATTTACCTTCTTTTTTCTCTACGGTTACACCCGGCCAGTTACCGACGAACTGGTTCGAACCGGTCAACGCGTTGAATAACGTTGTTTTACCGCAGTTCGGATTTCCCGCAAGGGCGATCCTCAAATTCATGATTGGTTCCTCACTTTCTGCGTTAGTCTAAGCTAACCTATAAGTAACATGATCTGCATTTGCAAACAAAATGACCGAGCTTATTCGATTTCGATCATTTCCGCATCTGCTTTGCGCAAGGAAAGTTCATAGCCTCTGACGGTGATCTCAACCGGATCGCCGAGCGGCGCAACCTTGCGGACATGGACGTCGACGCCTTTGGTGATGCCCATATCCATGATACGGCGCTTGATGGCACCTTCGCCGTGAAGCTTCACGACGCGGACATTTTCGCCGATCTTGGCTTCTTTGAGTGTTCGCATTGCGTGTATCCTCCTTAATATATGAAAATAAAATGTGGAACAAAGGAAATTGTGTGGGCGCAAAAATCAGACCATGATCTTGCGTGCCATTTCTTCGCTGATGGCAACTCTTGCCTCTTTGACATTGACGATAACGCTGCCGCCAAGCTTGCTGACGACCGTCACCGTTCCGCCGACGACAAAGCCTAAGTTTTCGAGATGCTTTTTGACCTCCGGCGTGCCGCCGATGCGCTTGATGATGTTTTCTTCGCCAAGCTCTGCGAGTGACAAAGGCATAGAACGGACCTCCTTTTTGTTAGCGCGGACTAACTGTGCGCGTAAAAATACAGTTAGCCTTTTCTAACTTCGTGGTTAGTTTAGCATAACTAACGCCAATTGTCAAGACCTTCCCTGAAAAAATTGCAGATTTTACGCTTTCGACAAAAAGAACGTCGATTTTCCGGCTGAAATTTGGATATGTTGCGGAATATCCGGAAATCCTGCCATAAAAAAGAACCGCCGCATACCGCAAAAAGTCTTGCGGCAGGGCAGTTCTTTTGAGAAAAAATCACAGTGTGAGCAGCTTTGCACCGGCAGAAGATAAACGTTCCGCTTCGCGCGTTTGGCAGGATAAAACGATGACCTGATACTGTTCGGCAAGTGCCTTTAAGATCTCACAGACCTTATCAAGCCGCTCATCGTCCAAATGCACAAAGGCGTCGTCAAACACAAACACCGGCGGCTCTTTGTACAGAAAATGCGCCAAAGCAAGCCGCAGAGCCAAATACGCCGCGTCCAACGCACCGGCACTCAAATAGGCGATATCCCGGTATTCGGCTGTGCCTTTTTCGAGAAATGTCAGGTGCAGTTCGTTGTCAACGTATAGGCCGATGTACTTGCCGCCGGTCATTTTTTCGAATAATGCAGACGCATCCTTGGTAAGCAGCGGCGAAACGTTGCCGCGCATTTCTTCATGCGCGCTTTCGATGGCGGAAATGGCAAGCGACAGGGCGGCGTGCTGTTTTTCGAGCGTTTCGATTTCGGCCGATAAGGCGGAAATATGCGCGGCAAGCTCATCCGGCTTTTGCATGGTGCCGGTCAAAACGGCCGCTTTCTTTTCGAATTCGCGCTCTTGCACGAGAAGTCCGTCAATGGCACGGCGATAAAAATCAAGCTCACGTTCGATCTTTTCCGCCTCGCGTAACGGCAGGCTTTGGTCGTAAGCGGCGGCTTTCTGCCGGAGCAGCTCAAGGTTCCCGGCACTTTGGCAAAGGCCGTCGTATACAGACGCGGCTTTGGTAAAGGCGCGTTCCGCGTTTTCGGTACGGGCAAGAGCCGCATCCAATGTGCGGATATGCTCTGCTGCCGCCGAAGCTAATGCCGAGGAATCGGAATACGACACGCCGCGGCCGGTTTTGTCGAGCATATCGGAAAGCGTTTGCGCGACTGCGGCACGTGCCGCACAAGCTGCTTCCAACAGCTTTTCGGCGTTCTCCTTCTGCCCTTTGGCACGGGAAGCCGTTTCGGCGGAGGCGGCATAGGCACGCAAGCGGCCTTCTAACTCATCGAGAGTCTGACAGCCGAACCGCGCGGCCAATTTTTCAAGCTCCGTGCGGATTTTTTTGGCACGAAAGCCAAAAAACAGGGCAATCGGGAAGGTGACAAGCAGGATGGCAAACACAAGTGTGAGCGTTTTCGCGGTCTTGTGCTTTTTGCGTAACAGTGTGATGTTTTCGTACAGGGACGACGGGTTGATCCCGGCTTCATCGATGGTGTTGTTGAATTTCATCTGCCGGATGTCGCGGAAGCTTGCCTGGTAGGCTTTGTCGGCCTCGGCGAGCGTGTCACGGGCAAACGCGACTTTTTGGTCGGCGCCGGAAAGCTCCACCAACGTCCGGTTCATTTCGGCAAGAAACGCGCGGTCGGGCATGAAGCCGCCGAAATTGACGGCAAGCCGCGTGTCCTCGAAAAGCGCACGGCTTTGGTCGGCCGCTTTTTTGGCTTCGTCCACTTTTTGGCAGAGACAGAACGCTTCATACGCAAGGCGGTTTTGCTGTTCTTTTTCCAAACGGGCAAGCGTTTCGCGGTTTTCGGCAAGCTTGGTCTGCACGCGTCCGAGTGATGCTTTCGCACCCAAAAGATCGCGGTGCAGGTCTTTTAAGCGAACCTCGGCTTCTTTGGCTTCGGCAAGCTCGGCACGCGCCGCAAACAACCGTCCGCTGCGGCCGGCTTTGCCCAAAATGGAGGTGTCAAGCTTTTCCAGCCGTTTGAGCGCGGTGTCGGAATCGACCGTGCTGTCGGCGGCAAAGACCATGTTTTTGATGGCAGCCGAGAGGGCATCCGCATCGCCGAAAAAAACATCGCCCGAGCCGATGAACGCGGTTTTGTCGAAGGTGTCGGCACTCACGCCCAAAATGGCTTCTCCGGCGTTTTGCCCGTTAAAGACGGGCGTGCCGCTTGAATCGGTGGCGGAAAAAGCCGCCCGGGCGGCCTGTTCACGGCGTAAGACATAGGTGTCGTCGGCGGTGACGACGGTCATTTCGCCGAGCGTTTTCGGTTCATCCCACGGTGTATAGCGTTTTTTGTCGTTGTCGGCAAGAGAACTGCTTCGGGAGGAGGTGTAGCCATACAGCATGAAGCGGACGAAACGGGCAAATGAGCTTTTTCCGGACTCGTTTTTGCCGCAAATGACGTTGAGACCGTCCGCGAAGTCGAAAGACTGATGTTTGAATTTTCCAAAGCTTTGAATCAGCGCAGATCGGATTTTCATCGGCAGGCTCCTTTTATAAGATAAGTTTCGGCGGTCAAGCCGCCTTTTTACGGTCTTTCGAAAATATCGTCCAAATCAAAATCCAACCGTTCGCTTTTGGAAGCATTTCCGCTTGTTCCGTTTAACAGGCGGTTTTCCGGATTTTTGAAATAGGCTTCCACTTCTTCGGGCGTTTTGAGATCCTTTTCCAGCCATCCGTCCAAAATTTTGGCCATATAGGCAATTTGCGGCTTGCCGATCTTGGAGATTGTTTTTTCATATGACAGCGCAACCAAATCTTCGGAAATACCGCGCTTTTCCCAACGGTCGATGTGGCCGCATTCGGGCTTGGTAAAGGCACGGGATGCACCGATGACGCGTTTGACCATGCCGCGGTAATCGTCCTTTTGCTTGCGGTCGAGCAAGTATGCTTCCAGTTCCTCGTAAGTGTGGATGCCTTCATCGGTCAGATTCATGACGGTTTTTTGTATGTAACGAATCGAGCTTTTGCCTTTGGAGACACAATATTGCGCCACGCCCATGATGACTTCGCATTTGATGCCGAGCGTGTCGTATAAAAACAGCACGATTCCCTGTTCGGCTTCATTGTATAATCGCCCGGCAAGCTTTTCCAAATAGGAAACTAAGCTTGCGAATTCGGCATTGCGGTCGCGTGCCGAAGCGATTTCCGAAAGCGTGTAGCCGCTGGTTGGAGATGGAGATGGAGACGGAGATGGAGACGGAGATGGCACTTGGGCGGCAGGCTCCGGTTGTGTTTCGGTCGGCGCGGGTTCTTTGGGAGCCGATACGCTTGAAGCCGGTTGGTTTTCCGCTGTCGGGAGCGGTTGTGGAGCTTCCGGCGTTTCTTCCTCATCGGACAGCTCGATCACGCCGACACCGCGCCAAAAAGCGAGTGCGGAGGAAACGGAATCGGGAGTTTCCTCCAAGGCGCGGCAAATTTCGGCAAGATCGGCAGAGTGGCCATGTGCAAAGAGATAATATAGAATTTTCAGTTCGGATTTTTTGGCACGGTTCAAGTATTTTGCCTCGATCTGAGGCATGATGAATACGTTGCCGGTGTGTTTATCGGTTATTTTCACAGGTTTCTCCGTGCGCCGGAGCGGCGCTGTCATATTTTGTTGCTTGCAAAGCAAGCGATGTATGCACGCAGGGCGTGCTGCCCCGAATGGGGCAAACTTTCCGAAAGGAAAGTTTCAAAGTTTTTTTCCTACTTTTTGTATTTTACAAAAAGTAGGAAAAAGTTGCTCGGACGTGCAAAAAGTTGCCGGTGG
>URCT01000029.1 GCA_900546385.1 uncultured Eubacteriales bacterium
CGAAAAATGCAAACAAAGAAATTATGAAAAAAGAGAAGGATTGTATGAATCTGAATCCATTGCTTCCATTGCCGGAACAACGGCTTTTTTCTGTTACGGTTGAAAACGTTACCGTCGAGTTCCTTGCGGAACAGCCGGGCGCGGAAACCGAGCAAATCACGTCGATTACACGGCACGATCATGCCTATATCGAATTGTTTGCCTGCACCTCCGGCAGCGTCGTCATCGACACCGAGAACGGCGAAACGGTGCTTGGCGCAGGCGACGTCGCTATCATCCCGGCGCATTTCCGGCATATCCTGATCGATTCCGAGAGCTATGGTACATGGGGCGTTGTGGGCATCACGTTTGTACATCGTTACGCACAGAGCTGCACGGATCTGTATGCTGTTTTTCACGCACTATCCGGAAATAACGGGATGGAGCGTATCGAAAACTGTCCGGATCTGTGCGACGCGGTTGTTGCCTTGGCAAATGCTTCTGCAGAAACCGGGTCATGTCTGCCGGCTCTCCGGTTAGTGCTTTTGCTTGCGGAAGCGGCGGAACAGAAATCGAAGCCGGATCGTCCTGACACAGCGGAGATTCTCTGCAGCGGCGGAGACATCGATCGGATATCACGGCTGGACTATCTGATAAATTCGTGCTTCATGCGCGAGCTTACCGCAAAAAATGTCGCCGAAAGCCTGTTTATCAGCGAACGGCAGCTGATGCGGATCACGCGAAAACGCTATGGAACAACCTTTCGGCAGACACTGCAGAATAAGCGATTGGACGTTGCAGCAAAGCTGCTTTGCAAGACCGATGATTCGGCTGCGGAAATCAGCCGGAAAGTCGGGTTCCATTCCATCTCGCATTTTTACAGGTCGTTTGACAAACGTTTTGGACAGACGCCGAATGCCTACAGAATCCATTCTTCAGAAACGCCAAACAAGTCTTTTTCGGATGATTCGGATCACCCGGATCATTCGGATAAAACATAAAAAGTGACTTTATGCCGCATGGAAACGGATAAGGTCACTTTTTTTGCGAATGCTTGTTTTTTACTTATTTTACTTTGGTTTTTCCGAATAAGCTGTTACGCAGACGCAGTCGTAAGATCACGCCTTTTTCGCGAATACTTTGCGAAAAATTCTGCCGACCACCGGAGCTTTGGTGAGCTGTTCGGGTGTATACACATGGAAAACAAGCAGCAATGCACCGTAAACCACGGCCGAAAGCACGACCGAAGCGAGAATGGCAATAAAGTTAGAGTGTACGAGCGCGTAGATGCCCTTGTAGCTGAAATAGGTCACAACGCCCATGAGAAGCGTCGCGGCAAAGGGCTTTACGAGAATGTTCCGGAGGGAAATCGGCACCTTGATGCTCCGCAATAAGCAGGTGAATTCGATGGCAAACACCGTCGATTGGCAAAGAATCGAACCCATGGTCGCGCCGTAAATGTTGATTTGCGGAATGCGGATCAGACACGTGTTGGCTGTGAATTTGACGATACAGCCGCATAGCAGTGCGAGTGCCGGAATGTGTACCTTGCCCATGCCCTGAAGCGAACCGGTGATGGTTTGGTTGAGTGCCATGAAAATAAGGCTTACCGAGCTGAGCTGCAATAATTCATAGCCAAGCGGTGCATTGGGGTAGAGCAGATGGTAAATCGGCCCGGCAAGCAGAATGTAGCCGATCGCACACGGCAAAATGAGTACGACGGACGTTAAAAACGAGGAATGAATGTAGCCTGCCGCCTGTTTTCGTTCGCCCGAAACCAAGCATTTCGCAATGCTCGGCACAAGAACCGTCGCAAACGCCACATTCATGGCAATCGGCAGATTGATGAGCGTGTCGCTTTTGGATAACATACCGGCAAGCCGCACGGCCTCGGCATTTAACTCGGCGGCTGTTGGATTTGCAATGGCCGCCACGCTGCCGTGCGCCGGAATGCCCCCGGCAAAGGCGCGTTCAATGCCGCGCGTGATGGTGGCGGTATCGACCATGCGGTTGATTGCCGAAATGACCGAACAAAGAGAAATCGGCACGGCAAGAGCCAAAATCTTCTTAGCGGTCGGGAAGAAATCCTTTTTGATACCGGCCTTTTGTGCGGCCGGAAAGTTCTTTTTCCTGCGCAGATAGGCAAACGTCAGATACAGCGCACCACAGATGGTCGCCACGGTGGTGGCGGAATTGGCATAGGCGGACATGATTTCGGGTGCCATGCCGACAGCCGCCAAAACAAACACAATGGTGAGCGTCGATTTGAATGCCTGCTCAATGACCTGTGACGCACTCATGACCTTCATTTGGTTGGTGCCGGAAAAATAGCCGCGGAACACGCTGGATATGCACACAAAGAAAATCGACGGTGCCAAAGCGGCAAGCGTGTAGCCGGCTCCGTCAAGGTGCAAAACGTAATGCGCAATGGGGTCGGCAAGCAAAAAAAGTGCCGTCGACAGCACCGCACCGATCCCGGCAAAAATGCATAACGCCGTGCGGAAGATTTTGCGTGCGCCGCCGTAATCGGAAAGTGCCGTTTTTTCGGAAATTAGTTTTGCAATCGCATTCGGAATTCCGACCGACGAAATGGCAAGTAACAGAATATAGACCTGATAGCCTGCGGAATAAAAGCCGTTTCCGGCGTCGCCGAAGCCGTCGATGTTGGTGATGACCATGCGGTAAAGCATACCGAGCACCTTGACAGCGACCTGCGCTATCAGAATGAGAAGAACATTGGAAGCAAAGGATTTTTGCTTGGGCTTTTGCGGCGTGTTGCCGGTGTTTGTCATAATTTCCATCTCCGAATATTCAAAAAAATCAGTCCGCACCGCCGCCCGGCAGATTGGCTTTGGCGGTAAGCGAAAGAACCGTGAGCTTTGCCACGGCCGTGCGGGCAAGGGCGGCGCGGTTGTAATCGAACTTTTCGGTTTCCGAATGCCGTGCCATGATAATCGTATCAACGGCGTCTGCCTTTTCGTCACCCTCCAAAAAGGTGACCGACGCTTGTCCCATGACGGATTTGTAGCGCATGGTTACATCTCTTTTGGCCGGGATACATTCCATTCCCAAAGGAATATCCATTTCAAAGCTGCAAAACGGGTTTTTGCATAACAGCTCGTATTTCCGCCCGGCCATCGCGCCGTGAATGTAGAAGCAAAGCTGTTTGTCTTTTACCGTGTAAGCGAAATTGACGGGAACAATGTAGGGAAAATTGCCGTCGGCAAGGCCGAGACGAAGAATCTCACAGGCATCGACAATTTTTAAGATTTCGGAAAAATCGGTGATTTCGCGGTCTTTTCTGCGCATAAGTTGTTCCTTTCGGAAGGTTTTTATCAGTATAGCATAGTCTGCACCGTTTTGCAAGGCATATAATGTGAACGCTTGGCGAAAACGCTTGACAGTTGGGAAAAACTGTGCTATGATTCTGCATGGTGAAACGGTGTTTGAAAACGCATAGGCGTGCTTTTCAGACGGTTGGTTTGGATTATTTTGCGTGAAAGAAGAGAGAATCATGTTCAAACGAAATATAGAAGAAAATCTGCCGTATTTTTGGTTTGCCCTTTTGGTGCTTGCGCTTTTTTACGGAATTTATTTTACCAAAATGCTTGTACAGAAAAAACACGGCATTCAAACCAGTCAAATCGGCAAACGGAAAGAGAAAGAGCTTCATGCGGTCGAAATGCTCATGGCGGCGGCGACGTTTCTCATCGTTCCCGTGCAGCTTGTGTCCATGGCACTCGGATGGAGCACACTGCCTGGCGGCGCGCGCTTTACCGGCTTTCTCACAGCCCTTCTCGGCGACGCGATTTTTCTTGCGGCCGTTCTCTGCATGAAGGACAGCTGGCGTGCCGGCATTCCCGAAAGCGATCAAACCGAAATGGTGACCACCGGCATTTATGCGTTCAGCCGCAATCCGGCGTTTGTCGGTTTCGATTTTATGTATATCGGCGTGTTTTTGATGTATGCCAATGTGCTTACCGGTATTTTCACGGCCTTTGCTGTTGTTATGCTTCATTTGCAGATTTTACAAGAGGAAAAATATCTGCTTTCGGTGTTCGGAGAACGCTATCAAACGTATCGAAAAAAAGTGTTCCGCTATTTGGGAAGAAAACGGTAAAAGCCGCATTTGCGGCACATCTCACACACCAAAGTTTACAGGAAAAGTGTAAATAACCCTTGATTTTTTCGGACTTTCGACGTATAATACTTCTGAATTTAGATTTTTGATTTTTAACCGAAAAGGAGTTGTAGCAAATGTTTCCTGTCGGATTATCTTCTTGCGGAAAAACGGTGGATGCGACACTGTTTGATGCATATCGTTCGAGCGGCATCACGCATATGGAGCTGTCGATGAATGTGAAAGGCTATGAGGCACTGGATTTCAAGGCCACGGAAGCCTTGGCAAAAAACTATGGCGTAACGCTTTGGTCGCTGCACTTGCCGTTTGCACCGTTTGAAACCTATGACCCGTCGCGCACGACGCTTTGCAAGGCCACGCTTGCGTATTTTAAGGAGCTGATCGCCAAAGGCTCTGATATCGGCATCCGAAACTTTGTGGTTCATGCAAGCGGCGAACCAATACCGGAAACCGACCGCGCCGAACGCATGAAATGCGCAAAGGAATCCATGGCGGACCTTGCGGAAATCGCCGACAGCTATGGCGGCACCGTCTGCGTGGAGGATCTGCCGCGCACCTGTCTTGGCAGAAATTCGAGCGACATTCTGGAATTGATTTCCTTAAACGATCAATTACGCGTTTGCTTTGACACAAACCACCTGCTTCACGAAGACAATGTGGATTTTGTGCGTGCCGTCGGAAAGAAGATCGTTACGACGCACGTTTCGGATTACGATTTTGTCGATGAGAAGCATTGGCTTCCGGGTGAGGGAAAGGTCGATTGGCAGGCACTGGTGCAGGCCTTAAAGGACGTGGGCTATAACGGCCCTTGGCTGTATGAAATCGGCTTTGAATGTCCGAATACCCTTTGGCGCGAACGGGATTTAACCTGCGGCGATTTTGCGGGTAATGCGGCGGAGATTTTTGAAAACCGTCCGTTAAGCGTGTTTTCAAAACCAAAAGCGTAACCAAAAGCTTGACAAATTCGAAAAAAAGGAGCTATTACGATGACCAAAAAGAATTATTTGCCGGTGTACACGCTCAGCGAAGAACTGATCAATTCGATTTCCCATGGCGTTGGAACCTGTCTCTCGATTGCGGCGCTTGTGCTCTGCATCGTTCAGGCGGCTGTCAACGGCACGGCGGGCGGCGTTGTCTCGGCGTGTATTTACGGCGTTTCGCTGACCATGTTATACATCATGTCCACCTTATACCATGCCATCACCAACCGCACGGCACGAAAAGTTTTCCGTGTGTTTGACCACACCTCTATCTTTTTCTTAATTGCCGGAACGTATACACCCATTACGTTGGTAACGCTCGGCGGCGCACTCGGCTGGACGCTGTTCGGCCTTGTTTGGGGAGCGGCGATTGTCGGTATCGTACTCAATGCGGTAAGCATCGAAAAGTTCAAAAAGTTTTCCATGATTTGCTATGTCTGCATGGGATGGGCGGCACTCATCGGCATCAAGACCATTTATGAACGGCTTCCCGGCAACGGCTTTACGTTCCTCCTTTTGGGCGGCGTGTTTTATACCGTCGGCATCGTGTTCTATGCGCTGAAAAAGTATAAGTATATGCACTGCGTGTGGCATTTCTTCGTCATGGCAGGCAGCATTATGCATTTCTTCTGCGTATATTGGTATGTTCTTCCGACTAAGCTGTATGCTTGAATTTTTACCGGCAAACCATAACTCCGGCAGGATCGATTCCTTGCCGGAGTTTTTCATACCGTTTTCCGATTATTTGAAGCTGCCGGGATTTTTTCCGGTTTCCCGGCGAAAGACCTGGCTGAAATAATTGCTGTTGCAAAAGCCGAGCATATCGCTGACTTCGCTGACAGTGTGCCCCTTTTTCAACAGATCAATGGCGGAGCGGATCTTGATGTTCAGAAAAAACTTGTGTAAGGTATAGCCCGTGCTTTCCTTAAAGCGTGCTTGCAGTGTTTTGGAGCTTATGCCGAATAATGCGGCGATTTCGGCGACATTGATCTGCGAATGGGCGTTTTCCTCCAACAGCTGAATAACTTTTATGACCATATCTTCGCTTTCGTAAGAAGCGCGGGCGTTTGTGTGCTCTGACAGTGCCACGGAAAGAAAAAACGCTTCAAACAAACGGATGATCACCTGCAAGGCATCCATGTTGTGATAATAGGTCAAATAGCTCGGAACGCCGATGGTGTGATGCGGTGCGTCGCTGTACGGCACTTGGTACTTCCGGTTGTAGTAGTTAATATAGCCGAGAATGGCGTCAAAGAGCATTTTTTCGGGTTCTTCGATATGATAGACCACGTTTTTTAATTTGTTGGCAAGAGTTCCTTCCATATCAAAGGACAAATTCAGTATTTCGCAGGAGGTGTCCGGCAGCGGACATAATTCATGAAACGCCATGGGGTGTATAAAGATAATATCACCGGCACGGAGATTATATGTATGCGTTTCGACGATATGTGTCACTTCGCCTTCGATGACATAGGCGATTTCCCATGCCGTGTGGCATTCTGGGGCCCAAGAGGTGCCGGCTTTTCGTTTGGAAAGATACAGCGTGTGAATGTCTTTGATGGAAATTAACTGTTTGTTGGCAAAGGATTCCGGCAAGGACACCTCGTAGCCTTGATTGATATATGGCGGTAATGGATAATTTTTCTTTTCGCAATTGTCGAAATTTCTCTTTTTCATAGGAATTTACTCTTTTTCATATAGATTTATTCTTTTTGTTAGCTATAATATATAATAGAGAAGAAGTTTACGCAAGTGTTTTGATGAATAATTCTCAATTTGTTTTCAAAAAGGAATGATCGAATGGTAAAAATACCGGAATCCCCACTCATTTTGATCGACGACGAACGACACAACGGCTGGATGCGGCAATCGAACTGGGATTGCGACTTACGCGGCGCAGGCGGCGAAAGCTGTCAAAAAAGCGACGGCAGGCAGGTGCTAAGCTGCAATACCGACTACCCGACTTGTCTAAAACGTGATATCAACCGCCAAACCGACGGAACCTTGGTGCTTGAAACCGATCTTACCGTGAAAAGCGGCAGCGGCTTTTATATCGGCTTTTGGGGAAAAGACACAGAGGCAGTCAAGCTTGTGTTTGAAAACGGCTTCTTTACGGCGGCCGGCAAAACGCTTTTTGCGTTTCCTTACGGAACACATCACTTCCTGTTTACTGCGGACATTGACAAAGGCGTTGCCAAGGTTCATGCCGACGGCGTTTGGAAAGCGGATATTCCCTTTACGGGAAACGCCGCCTGCATCGATTCCTTCCGAACCGGCTTTGCCAAAGACGCTGTGGGCGAAGCACTGCTCGGCCTGAATTTCAAGCTAAGCAAAAACTATCTTGTGTTCGACCTTTGCGTCAGTGCCGTTGAAAGCGCGCTTCCGGCGGAATATGAGCTGTATACGGAAACCGGCAAAGCCAAAGCCGTTTACAGACGCTATACGCCGAAAACGCTCTATCATGTGTATGACTTAACGGCGCAAAAGGAATCCTCCGCCGGTGTTGTCCGCCATTTTGACCGCGCTTGCGGCAACGTATCGTTTGAAATCAAATATTTGCCGCCCGAAAAGAATGCCGCCATGAAGATTTCGCTTCTTGCGGCCGGTCAGTCGGTCACCACGCTGACGGACGACGGCGAATACTTAAACGTTGGGGAACAAAGGCTGTATCACCACTATAAAAATGTTTGGCAGACGTTAAACATCGAAGCGGATACCGCTTCGCAAACCGCGCTTATCTCCCTCAACGGTAAAAAGATTACAACGCTTGCTTTTGAGAACCTAACGGAATTTGTCGATGCATTTTCCATTGCCCTTCATGCGCAAAAGAAAGCCTCGGTGTTGTTTGCCGATATGGTCGTGTTTGTCAAGCCGCCGTATCCGGCCGATTATGTGCCCGAGCCGCTCGTTCCCGAAAAGAAGGGTGATTACTATGTCGGCATCAACGTGTGCCCGATCTGGCATGGCGGTCACCACTATGGTTGGGACGAAATCACGCCGTTTCAGGAAAACCGCCCGTATTTGGGCTTTTACGACGAAGGCATTCCGGAGGTCGCTGACTGGGAAATCAAATGGATGTGCGAGCATGGCATCGATTTTGAGCTATACTGTTGGTATGCCGGGCAGGCCGACGCGCCGATGGTGCGTTCGTCCTGGTCAAGTGCCATTCATAACGGCCACATGAAAGCAAGATATTCGGACAAAGTGAAAATCGCGCTTTTGTGGGAGGCTTCCGCAAGCGCACATCCGCAGTCGCTCGACGATTTCAAAAAGTACTTTGTACCGTATTTTCTCGAGTATTTCTTCAAAGACAGCCGCTATATGACCATCGACGGCTATGCGATCATGTCCATCTATTCGCCGTGGACGTTAATTCAGAATTTCGGCAGTGCGGAAAAAGTCCGCGAGGCGTTGGAGTACCTGCGAAGCGAAGTGCGCGGCCTCGGCTACAAGGATCTTGTTATTATGTGCTGCTCGGAAAATGTGCCGAACACCAAGCTGTGCGGCGTCGATGCCGTTCATGCCTATAACTGGGGGCGAAAGGGCTATGACCCGGACGCCACCAAAGAATATGTCCGCGAGGATGTCAAGGCAGGATATGTACACTGCGTGCCGACGGTGAGCATGGGCTACAACGTGGTTGCATGGAATATGGGACGGTTTCCCTGCATGAAGCCGGACGATATGCAAATGCTTCTCGAATGGTGCCGCGATGAGATCCTGCCGCTCTATAAGGACGAACAGGAATCGTGGAAGCGCAAGCTTGTCATGCTTTCCACCTGGAACGAATACGGCGAAGGAACCTATCTCATGCCGGCCGGCATTCACGGCTTCGGCTATCTCGACGCCGTGCGCAGCGCTTTCTGCAAGGATGTGCCGCACGCCGATACAGCACCGAACCGAGAGCAGTTAAAGCGGTTGGATGTCATGCATCCGATGAATCGGAAAATCGTTCTTCCGCTGGAACAGCTTCCGCTGCCGGAAACCGGCAAGGTCTACCGGAAGTTCACGTTCCAAACCAAAGAGGACTTCGACAAATGGGAGTTCCACGGCTTTTCCAAGGTGGAAATCAAAGACGGAAAGCTTGTCGGTCATTCGGACAAACCGGACCCGTACATGGTTTTGAAGGAGGCTTATCTGCCGATCGACGCGGCAAAGGTTTCGCTTATCCGCGCGCATATCCGCGCCAATAAGGCCGGACACCGCGGCTGCTGCATTCAGGCATATTATTCGGTAACGCCGGATAAGAAGCTGTACGATTCTTCCTTGTATGAGTTGACCGATCCGAACCATGTCACCGCATTGGATCTAAAGGTCGGCAACAACAAACAAGCACCGTGGAAGGATCAGGTCACGGCCTTCCGCTTCGACCCGATTTGGGGCGAGGGCGATTTTGAACTCGTCGATATCGAATTTTTGGAAGCACCGGCGCATAAAACGCTCTATATCGACGGAAAAACCATTATTTTGGCGCAGTATATGCAAGAGCTTGACGGAAAGACCTATCTTCCGTTCGATACCCGAAGCGACCTTGTGCATATCCCGAATTTATACTATGAGTGGCACGAAACCGAACGCTCGCTGTATCTGTTCGGCGTGAAAAATGCCGTACTTACCGAAAACAGCGATACAGCCGTCGTTGACGGAAGGAGCGTCCCGCTCGAGCGTCCGATGACGCTGTATGACGGTATGCCGCTCATCGAAACGGAATTTTTCGCGGATATCTTAGGCTTTTCGTACCGCAAAGACCAAACCGGTGTCTATATGACATCGAAAAATATACAGTAAAGGAGACCAAGCAATGAACTTCAAATTCTTACGCTTCACGGCCATTTCGACGGCAATCGCGGCAATGATTACGGCCACCAGTTATGCGGACTTTGCCAAAACCAGAACCTACCAAAACACGTTTGACGATGTTTCCGCCGATTCCTGGTATGCCGCAAACGTTGCCGATGCCTATGAACTCGGCTTTATGAACGGGGATGTGTACAACATCTTCAATCCCGACGGGGATGTTACGGTCGCTGCCGGTATTACCATTGCAACGCGTATCCATGCCATCTACAACGGGAAAGAGGAGCCGACCAACAGCATGACCCGCACCTGGTATGACAACTATGTGCGCTATGCCATTGAAAACGGCATTATGAAAGAGGGCTCGATTTCGCCCTATGACCGCAGCATTACCCGCGCCGAAATGGCGTCGCTCATCGCGGCAGCCCTCCCGGACGATTACTTTACGCCCATCAACGATGTGAAAGTGGTTCCGGACGTCAATCTTTCCGCTTCGTATGCCGATGCGATCTTAAAGCTGTATAAGACCGGCGTGGTCATGGGTTCGGACTCTTACGGCACGTTCAATCCGGATGCGCCCATCAAGAGAAGCGAATGCGCCGCTATTATCGGGCGCGTCGCATTTCCCGACAAGCGGCTTTCCAAGACCTTGGAAACCAACGCGGCAAAAGATGCGTATCTGCTTGCCGAAAACGACAGATATACCCACAATCTTGTAAACAGCGATACGGCTGTACTAGAAAGCGTTTCCAGCGGCTGGGAATTTGATAACCGCGGTGGCATTCCGCGAACCAGCATAAAAACGCCTACTGTGCCGCTGCTCGATATCAGTACGGCCGAAGGAATGGCGCTCATCCGCAAATTCAATCCCATCACCGACGGCGTTATCACCGCAGATTTTGTTCTGTCGGTAGAAGGTGCCGGCGGCTATGTCGAATTCCGTGATGTAAACGGAAAATCGACCTACAAGGCCTATTTTGACGGCAACGGCTGGTCGGTGCAGAACGCCGCCATCGCCGCTCCCAAAGCGGACAGCTATACCTTCCGCGTCATCTTAAACTTAGAAACCAAGACCGCTTCGACGCTCATCAACGGCACGTCTTACGGCGAAACGGCGCTTTCGTCCGATTCGATTCTTGACTTCCGCTTTGCGACCGATGAAAAGGGAACGCCGGAGCTCATGCCAGGCTCGCTCCGCATGACGGTTAACTACGGTGTGAACGAAAACTTCGATATCGCGACTCCATCCGATGTCTACGGCTGGACCGTGCAGGGCGACGTGAAGGCCGAGAACAAAGAGCTTGTCTTGACCGGCGAAAGCTCTCTTACCAAGACGTTTGCGCCGCTTACCGGCAAGTATCTTGCTTCGACCTATTTCATCCTGCCGGAAGGCACCGAAAGCATCCGCTTTGCCGTATCCTCCGGCGGATATGATGCCATAAGTATTACCACCGCCGGCGGAAAGCTTTATGCAAACGGCACCGAACTGTATACGCTTACGCCGAATATGTGGTATCGCCTGCGTTTGGAAGCGAATCCGAGCCTTGAATCCGTCGCCGTGAAGCTCAACGGCAGAACGCTTGCCGCTATTCCGCTCGGCACGACGGCTTTGCCGGATACGCTCACTGTCGCAAGCATGAGCGGCGCGGCGCGCTTTGACAATATCGAAGTTTACGCAACGCCCGATCATCCGGATTATGCGCCCATTCCCGAAAACAAGGCAAACCTCTACGACTATGTGGTCATGGTCAATGTCTGCTCGCTGTGGAGAGACAACGGCACACATTATGGCTGGGGCGTTATCTCGCCGTTTGACGACAACAAGCCGGTGCTCGGCTATTACGACGAAGGCTCGCCGGAGGTCGCCGACTGGGAAATCAAGTTCATGGCGGAACATGGCATCGATGTCCAGGCATTCTGCTGGTATAACGACAGCGATAACGGTCCCGTAAAAACACCGGCACATTCGTATGCACTCAACGAGGGCTTTAAGAACGCCAAGTATAAGGATTACATGAAGTATGTCCTTCTTCTCGAGCTGCAGGCCGGAAAAGGCTTTGATATGGATCAGTTCAAAAACTACATGATTCCGTACTGGTTTGAAAACTATTTCTTGGATGACAGCTACTTAAAGCTGGACAACAAGCTTGTGATCCATTCGTATTCCACGTCGCTTCTTTCGACCGAAAAGTATTTCGGCAGCATGGCCGCAGCCAAAGAAGCACTGGCTTATCTGAACGATTACGCCAAGGCCTATGGCTTTGCCGGTGTGATCCTCTTGGGCGATACCGGTACAGAGCTTGTGGACGGCATTGCCGCCTACAGCTGGAGCAGAACCGGCTATCTGTATCAAACCAACGTCGATAGGAATACCGAAAACTATAAAAAAGGCGCGTCTGCCGCACATCCGTATTATATGGTTCCGACCGTATCGGTCGGCTTCAACTCGGTGGCATGGCTCAATGAACGCTATCCGCTCATGACGCTTGAAGACTACGAAAAGACGAATAAATGGGTTAAGGATACCTATATTCCGCAATACGCAGACAAATCCAATTGGCAGAATAACCTTGTCGTTCTCTCCACCTGGAACGAATACGGTGAAGGAACGTATATTTCGCCGTCCGGTCTCAACGGCTTCGGCTACTTAGACGTTATCCGCAAGGTGTATACCAATCTTCCGGCAAGCGAAAAAGCCGATGTCTATCCGACCGAAAACCAGCTTGCACGCATCAATCACCTCTATCCGCAGAGCTACCGCGTGTTAGAAAGACTTCGTGAAAACGAAGACCTGAGCACCGGCTCTCTTGCCGAAGACGATTCTTTGGAGACCAAGGAGACCTATATTTTAGAGGAAGCCAATGTTTACCTCGGCGGCAGTGCGGATCCATCGTTTTCCGAAGAAGGCGTTACGGCTACAGCCGATGAATCCGGCGACCCGAGAGTCGAGCTTACCGGTCTTGAACCGATGGATATCACGAACGTTACTGCCTTGCGGATCACCATGCGTGCACCGAAGGGCTACAGAACGCAGGTGTTCTTTACCACCGACGGCGATCCCGAATTGTCCGAAAGCAAATCCTTCTACCTCGATCCCGATTCGGACGAACTGAAAACCTATACCATTCACGGCCTTACCAAGAATAAGGCTTGGAAGGGCAAGCTGCTTTCGTTGCGCGTTGACCCGTTCAATGCCAAAGACCTTGAATACACCGTTCAGTCGGTCGAATTCTTGGGTGAACCGAGCCAAGATACCGTACCTACGCTGACCGTGAACGACGTGCGCATTAACAGCCCGATTTCGTATAAGGAAGCCGGCGGCAAGATTCTGTTCCCGCTCGATCCGCAGACCGCTGTTCACAACATCATGCATACCTACATGACCTGGAACAAGGATGCCGGCATTCTTTCTCTCGCTGCCAATAACCATACGATCACCTTCACCGTCGGCTCGGATAAATATACGCTCGACGGCAAGCAGGGCGACCTCGGCTACAAGATGTACCTTGTGGACGGCCTCCCGATGCTCGATTATGAGTTGGTTGCAAAGTCACTCGGTCATACCGTCGAAAAGGACGGCAACAAGCTGATCATCAAGACGGCAAATTATGACCGCTACCATGCTATGTATGAACGCGTCGAGGGCATTTGGGAGTTCAATGACTACGACTGCGAAGGCTGGCATACCACGCACATGGATCTTTCGACGGTCGGCAAGGGCTATATGCACGCCGTTACAAGCGAAGCCTATGCCGCAGGCGGCAGCCAAGACCCAATCATTCTCAACAATAACCTAAATATGCCTGCAAAGAAGTTCAAGTCGGTTGAAATCAAGGTTCGTTACAGCTACTATGCGGATCGCTATAAGCCGGATACCACAAATAACGACCGCGCACGTTTCTACTTCCTTACCAACCTCGACCCGTCTTGGAATGAGGATAAGAGCATCCGTTTCGGACAGTATGCCTCGCGCAACAGCGGCGAAGAGTGGGAGGTATTCAAGTTCGATCTTACGCAGCTTGAAACCTGGCGTGATACCATCACCGACCTCCGCTTTGACCCGTTTGACGCGGACGGTACGATCGATATCGACTATATCCGCTTTGAGATCGATCCAGATTTCGATCCCGAAGCCGAAGAAATCGCCAAGAGAGTTCTTCATAACGGCGACGCGGAAGACACCAAAAATGTTGCGTTCCGCCCGAACGACGGTGAAACGGTCACCATCGAAGTGGATTCCGAAGATCCGACCAATCACGTTTACCGCATAGTCGGCAAACCGAATGTGAAAGCTTGGACGTATGTGCTGTATGATTATCCCTTCGAAAAGGGCATTACTTACAAATATGCGTTCGATATCCGTGCACTTCCCGATACGGCAGGCAACAGCTCGGATTACAGCGTCTCGTTAAACCTCCAATATCAGGACAGAGCCGGTGCCAACCAGTCCACCGGTACCAAAGACCACTTGGTCGAACAGTTTACCGTTCCTGCCGGCAGCGAATGGACGCATATTGAAGGCGAGTGGACGGTATCCACCATCGACGTGGAAAACGCCGGTATGTTCTCCATCTTCATCAATCCGCCGTCGGAAAGCAGCGCCGGTTCGTTTGAACTCGACAACGTTGTCTTTATGCCGGCTGATATGGAAACCAAATGATCCGGTAAGAAACCGCACCGCATAAAACAGTGCCGCAGGCGAGATGTCTGCGGCACTGCTTTTCGTAAAATATCGCTCGGGCACGGCATTTTAACTCTTGACAAAATGCATGGCGTGTGCTATACTCAAGTTGTCGAAGAGAAAGTCTTCGATTTGTTTGAAATACAAGTTAGTTGAAACTAACTTGCTGATCGGAGGAATTTTTTATGGGAACAGCCATTCTTGTGGCCATATTGATTGTCATCGGACTGATAGCTGTCAAAAGCTATGCGAAAAAACTGAAATCCGGGTGCTGCGGTGCAGGCGACAGCGAAGGCGTTGTCAAGGTTGAAGATACGGATGAAACGCACTATTCGCATCATGTCGAGCTTTCTGTTTCGGGCATGACCTGCAAACACTGCAAACAGCACGTGGAAAATGCGTTTAATAAGCGCGACGGCCTTTGGGCGCAGGTGGATTTGAAAAAAGGCCTTGCCGATGTGCGAACCAAAAAAGAATTGACCGATTTTGAGCTGCGCGATATCGTAAGCGGTGCAGGCTATACCGTCACCGGTATCCGGCGCATCGCATAAAAACGCATCTGCCGCCACGCGTGCAGTTTTGTGAGAAAAGAGGATTTCTGTGAAGATTGTTTTGCTTGATGCCGGAACGTTAGGGCGGGATATGGACGTTTCGTGCTTTTCTGGGCTCGGCTCGTTTACAGCGTATACGTCAACTGCCGCGGATGAGGTCGTCGAACGGATCAAGGACGCGGATGTCATCATCACCAACAAAGTGCAGTTAACGGCCGATGTGTTAGCCCATGCAAAGAATGTGCGGCTTGTCTGTATCACCGCAACCGGCTACGATAACGTCTCGATGGCCTATGCCAAGGAGCATGGCATCGGCGTGTGCAATGTGCGCGACTATTCGACCGATTCGGTGGTGCTTGTGACTGTCAGCCTTGCGCTTTCACTCGTCTGTCATCTGCCGGTCTACGACCGCTATTGCAAAAGCGGCGCGTATACCGCAAGCGGCGTGCATAACTTACTTGAGCCGGTATTTTACGAGCTTTCCGGAAAAACCTGGGGCTTGTACGGCTATGGCAGCATCGGCAAACGGGTGGCACAGGCGGCCAAAGCCTTCGGCTGTGAAATCGCCGTCTGCCGCAGACATCCTGCGGACGGGCAGACCAACCTGACACTTCCCGAACTGTTCGAAACAAGCGATATCATTTCGCTGCATACGCCGCTCAACGAACAAACTCTGCACAGCGTCAACCGCGACGTATTGAAACACGCGGCCAAAAAGCCGATCCCTTATCAATGCCGCACGCGGAGCGGTCGTGGATGAGGAGGCCGTGGCCTGCGCCGTCGAAAGCGGCTTGCTTTCCGGCTTTGCGACCGATGTTTACGAAGGAGAACCCATGCGTGCCGATTCACCGCTGCGGCGCCTTGCCGGGCGGGATAACGTCCTTTTCACGCCGCATATGGCCTGGGGTGCTTACGAAGCGCGTAAGCGGCTCGTCGAAGAGGTGTACCGCAATATCGAAGCGTTTTTGAACGGAGAGACCCGTTCACGCGTCGATTGTTTGTAAAAATTGTACGAGAGGCGAAATTCTTTCAAAAAACATCTTGTCAAACGCTGTCGATTCGTGTATAATAGAGTTGCTTGAATTGGATTTTTACTCGAATGGGGAGTTTACCGTACATGAACGATATAGCAATAGACCTCGGCACGGCAACCGTGCTTGTTTACGTGAAGGGCAAGGGCGTTGTGTTCGAAGAACCGTCTGTGGTGGCGGTGGATAAAGCGACGGGAAAGGTGTTAAAGGTCGGCAAGGAAGCGGAACTTATGCTCGGCCGCACGCCGGGAAACATTCTTGCCGTGCGTCCGCTGCAGGATGGCGTCATCTCGCAATACGACGTCACACTTAAAATGTTGAAATATTTTCTTCGCAAGGTTTCCGGACCCAGCATTTTCAAACCGCGCGTGATGGTCTGTGTGCCGAGCGGCATTACCGAGGTGGAGGAACGCGCCGTGTATGACGCAACCATTGCCGCCGGAGCCAAGAAAACGTATTTGATCGAAGAGCCGTTAGCGGCAGCCATCGGCGCCGGAATCGATATTTCGAAACCCGAAGGGCATATGATCGTGGATATCGGCGGCGGAACAACGGATATTGCCGTGATTTCGCTCGGTTCGATCGTCGCGTCGGATTCCCTGAAGCTTGCAGGCAACAAGATCGACGAAGCCATCATTAAGTACATTCGCCGCAAGCATAACGTTTTGATTGGCGAAGTGACTGCCGAGGAAATCAAAAAGAAAATCGGCGGTGCATGGCCGTTTGACAACGAATATGTCATGAACGTCAAGGGACGGTGCCTAAAAGAGGGACTTCCCAAAATGATCAACATCAGCTCCGAAGAAGTGCGCGAAGCTGTGCTGCCGGTGGCGAAAGCCATTGCCGACGGCGTGTGCCATGTCCTCGAGCGCACACCGCCCGAGCTTGTGGGCGATATTGCCGTGACCGGCATCGTTATGACCGGCGGCGGCAGTCTGATTTACGGCATGGACCGGCTGATTGAGCACGCTTGCGGCATCAAGGCTTATATCGCCGAGAATCCGACCACCTGCGTGGTGATCGGAACGGGACGGTCGCTTGACAATATGCAGGTGCTGCCCGAAGGCATCATCAATATCTCCCGTCAGCGGCAAGAGCGTCTGTAACATCGCATACCGAAAAATCCCTGCGTTTTCAAAGCGCAGGGATTTTTTATAGGGCATCGTTTTCGCATATTCAATGGTTTGTTTCGTCGTTTTGGTCTGAAAGAAGCGTTTTCAAAATCTTTTCGAGAAGTGCAATGTCGATCGGCTTGGAAATGTGCGCATTCATGCCGGAAGCAAGGCTGCGCCGCACATCCTCGGAAAAGGCGTTGGCCGTCATGGCGATGATCGGAATGCTTGCACCTTGGGGATTGGCGCTGTTTCGAATGGCTTTCGCAGCTTCCAAACCGTTGAGCTTCGGCATTTGCACATCCATTAAAATCGCATCATATTCACCAGGCTGTACGGTTTCGAAGGCATCAACCAGAGCTTTGCCGTCCGCATAGAAGGTGCAGGACGCGCCTTTCATGCTCAAAAGCGTTTGCAGGATTTCCGCATTCAGCTTGTTGTCTTCGGCACATAAGAAATGTAGGCCTTGTAAAATCGATTCGTGTGTCCCATCCGGATTTCGTTTGGCGTGTGCTTTCTCGATTGCAGCCTCCAAATCCGAATAAAACACCGGCCGCCGGAGAAATCCGTCCGTGTCGTCGGAGTCAAAAGCTGCCTCTGCCTTGTCATTTGACGGGTAATCCACGCCGAAAATCAAAAGCTCCTCGGAACACATACGGCGCAGCTTGGCGAGAATTTCCGGTGCTATGTCGCTGCCACTTGCGCCGACAAACAAAATGATATCGACCGATTTTTTGTCCGGCATTTCCGAAAATTCGGTGATTTCTGTCACCGGGATAAGCTTTACCGGTTTGTTCCTCGTTGCGGCGTAAAGATTTTCCACAACGGAAGCATCCTCCGAAACGATCAGAATATTGTGCGGCGTGTCGGCGGCCTTCACATCCGTTTGAATCGGTAACGGTACGCGCACCGTAAAGCGGCTGCCGATATGCGGCTCACTTTCGATATCGATCGTGCCGCCCATCAGATCCACAATGCTTTTGGCAATCGCCATGCCGAGTCCTGTGCCGGGCACCTTGTTGACGATTGAGCTTTCGGCACGCACGAACGGCTCAAATATGTGTGAAATGAATTCAGGCGTCATGCCGCAGCCGGTGTCCGAAACCGTAAAAACAAAGAGCGCATAGTTTGGCTTTTCATAAGGCATTTCACGAATATCAAAGGTAATGCTTCCGTGCTCGGGCGTGAATTTTACCGCGTTGGAGAGCAGATTCAAAAGCACCTGCCGCAAGCGAACACCGTCATAGAAAAGGTATTCGTGGGCAATGTCGTGGATCTGAATCTTAAAGTTTTGGCTGCGTTCGGTCGTTTGCGGACGAATAATGCAGTCGATCTGCCGTATCTGCTCGGAAAGGCTGACATTTTCGGCATTCAGCGTGATTTCGGAGGATTCGATTTTGCTCATGTCCAAAACATCGTTGATAAGGCCGAGTAAATGCCGGCTGGAAAGCTGAACCTTGTGAATGTAAGAGTGCATTTTCTCCGAAAGCTCCGGCTCATGCTCCATCAGCGTGGTAATGCCGATGATAGCATTCATAGGCGTGCGGATATCGTGGGACATATTGGCAAGAAAATCGCTTTTGGCGCGGTTGGCGGCATCTGCATCACGAACGGCCGCTTCTAATTTCTGGTTGACCTGCGTGAGAAGCTCATTGGCGTTGTGCTCATCGACTAATGCCTTGCGCTGCTGCAAACGCATGATGATAAAGATGACAAGCGCGCTGATGAATCCGAGAAAGACCGAAAAGACAAGGACAAGATGTACCGTCGTTTGGATAAGAACCACAGTGTTGCTTGCTACGCATTCCGAAGGCACCAAAAACAGTAATATCCAGCGTGTGTTTTCCATTTTCCGCAAGGCATAATAGTATTCTGTGCCGTCGATGATGGCGTTGGAATAGGCGACACCGTCTTTTAACAGCTTCTGTTTGGTGTCTTCGAAGGAAGTGCCATGCAGATATTCCATTTGTGAAAGCTTGTTGAATAGATTGTATGACTGAAAGATTTTTCCATGGCCGCTGTGAAACAGCCGAAAGCCTTGATCGTTGAGGACATAGACGGTGTTGATGCCGTCATATGCGTCACACTCTAAATAAGGCTGCAAAATCGCCATGTGTTCGGAAAGCCCATAGTAGATGATTTCGGCTGTTGTGTCGCCATCGGTCAGAACAAGCGGCTCGGAAAGCCGTTTGAGAAAATTGACCATCGGATCGTTGTACAGTAGCGGCGTGGAATCGAAGCTGAAATATTCCGGAGAATCGGCAAAATAAGACATATCCGCGAGCTTTCCCATGCGGCCTTTGTTGGTGTAGTAGCGGCCTAAGGAATCCACGGCCATAAGCTCGATGTGCTGTTCGGACATGACAAATTCTTCGCTTTGCTCTTTCATGTAGGCAAGCAGCTCATCGACGGTTTTCGGCGGGTTGTTCTTTAAGTCGTTGTGCTGTGCGTTAACACTCTGCCATTGGTTTTGCACGACAAATTCCAAATTGGTAAATAACTGCTTTGTGACGTTTTCCATTTGATTGAGCCGCTCTTTGTAAAGCGCGGTGTCGATAAAGACGTTGTATATGCCGAAAAACACTAAAATGCTGAAAACAAAGGTGCAGACTAACGCGGCAAAACCGGTAAACTGCAGATTTTGTTCCTTGATTTCCTGCGTAAAACGCTTGATTAAGCGTGTCATGCTTCGATACTCCTTAAAACACGGCTTCGGCGCGGCAGGCATAAACCATTTGCGCGAACAGCCGAAAATGTGCGGCAGAAAACCAAAGCGTTCTGCCGCCAAAATAAGATATCGTTTGTCGGGCATGGGCTTATGTTTGCAGAGACATACCCATACCTTACTTATTTTAATGGTACGTCAATTGCCGGTTGATTTCAAGTGCAGATTGTAAATATTATGTTTGCTTTTCCTGACGGCAGTAAAAAGCAGAGCACACAGGCAGAAAAAATTGTGTGCTCTGCGAAATAACGTGATGAAAGACTCTTAAAAGCGATCCATATCCGTGATCGGCGTAAGCGTTGCAAGCGAACCGAAAGCGGTGATGCGGATTTCATCGGCACGGGCGATGGATAAGGCGTTGACCGTGTAAACATTGGTGCCGACTGCCATATCAAAGGCCACGCTTGTTGTATCGATCAAGCGGCCGTCCTTGTAGCAGGCAATGATAAACTGCGCGTTGTTTAATGCCTTTTTGGTAACAGCGGCGAATGCCACGCGCGCTGCGTCATGATCTGTCCACAGACCGACAATTTCCGGCTTTGAGTTCTGCTTGACAATGACCGGAGCCGGTGCAAAGCCGTTCGGATAGCTCCATACCGTGCCGCTTAGACCGTCTAAGCTTTCGGCGGCGGCAAGCTCTGCGAGGGACATGGTGGTCACCGTATCTTGTGTTTTGTCGACCGCATAAAGGTGTTCGGTGATGGCACTTGCGTTGTTACGCACTTCACTTGCCCCGAAAGCGGCGGCTGCGTTGCCGCGCGTATCCGTGTTTACGGAATTCTTGACGGTGGAAACACCTTTGTATTGCGAAGAGCCGGAAGCGCCGTTCCAACCGACAAGGCCGCCGGCCGGATAATCGGTGGAATTCACTTCACCGGCGTTCAGGCAGTCGGAGAGGGAAGCGGAGGCGCCGTTTGCATAATTCGTGCCGGCGATGCCGCCGGTATAGGAAACGATTCCATCGAGCTTTGCGCGGTTGTCCGAAGCGGAAACCGTGCCGTTTAAGTTGTAGCCGACAATGCCGCCGAGATAGCACGGATATCCTTCATAACCGGCCGCAGAAAGCGGTGCCCGGTTGCGGACGGCGCGCAACGTGCCTTGATTCTGTCCGACAATGCCGCCGAGGTACAGACGAGCCACATAGTTGGAAATCTTTCCGTCCGCAGCGGCAAAATTCTGACAGTTGTTGATGTTTCCCGTTTCGGTGACCTCACCGGCAATACCGCCGCAGGAAACCGTGCCGATCGAGGAAACCACATGAAAAGCACCTCTGTTGAAGCAAGAGGTCACATAACCGTCTGCCGAGCCGACAATGCCGCCGACAAAGCATTCCATGGGCGACTTTGCAAGATTGAAAACCGCGCGGTTTTCGCATTTTTGGATTGCGGATTCGCTGTCTGCTTTTCCGACAATGCCGCCTGCATAGCTGCCGAGATAGCCGGTCGTTGTGTCATAAGCGGCCGTTCCCTCAAACGTGCAGCCGGAAACGGTTGTGGTGGCTGCATTTGCAACAATGCCGCCGGAGGCAGCGCACAGATTTAAGATCGAGTTCTCGATGCAGACGTTTTTGATAGAAGCGGTTTCCGTATAGCCGAATAAACCCGATACGCCGTTCTGCGCACGTAAAACCATGCCGCGCAGCTTGTAGCCGTTCCCGTCGAACGATCCTTTGAAGGGATAGTTTGAATCGGAGGCGATCGGATAAGAGGAAAGGACGCGCTTGCCCTCGGCTACGGACAATATGCCGTCATTTAACGCAAAGGCATCGTCTTCGTTAAAAACAATATCGCAGACCTGAACGAAATATACATTTTCCAAGGAAGAGGTCTTCGCCGCCCGTATGAGGGCCGTGAATTCGTAAGCGGAGGAAATGGTATAGGGATTTTCCTTTGTTCCGCCTGCTTTGTCCGGAAAAATCGGCGTCAGATCCACAACCGTATCGGCGGCAAGCACGCTGCTTTCGAACATAACGTTGTCGGAAGCGGACAGCACCTTTGTCGGACGGCAAGCAAGCTCCGCACTGAGACAGGCGAATACAGCGGTAAAGGCAAGTACTCTTTGAAGTCTTTTCATGATACACATTCCTTCGTAAATGATAGTTCTTACATCTATACATACTAAAACAAGTTTATTATGGCACAATTGTGAATATAATTCAATGTCGATTTTGTAAATTCCGCCAAAATATTGCTTTTTTATAGTTCTTGACGAAAAAAACGATTGGTTTTTGTGAAGGTTGAATATTGACAAGACTTGCCAAATGTGGTATCATAAACATAATAATGAATTCGTGTGTCATGGAAAAGAAAACTGCGGACAAGCCGCAGACGCTTTCCCATGTCAGAAGCGTTTGTACGTTTAAGGAGATTTTTTGATTATGGCAAAGTATGTATTTGTTACAGGCGGCGTGGTATCCGGTCTCGGCAAAGGAATTACGGCGGCTTCCTTGGGCAGACTTCTCAAAGCAAGAGGCTTGAAGGTGGCGGCACAGAAATTGGATCCGTATGTCAACGTCGATCCCGGCACCATGAGCCCGTATCAGCACGGCGAGGTTTTCGTAACGGAGGACGGTGCGGAAACAGA
>URCT01000030.1 GCA_900546385.1 uncultured Eubacteriales bacterium
AAAGCCGCACGTGCGGTATAAAGCCGCCTGTTCCTCATAGCCGCCGCGGCCGGTGGCATGAAAATGATAGACACCTTCGGCTTTCGAGGTGTAATCGCGGATCAACTCGTACACCGCTTCATTGACGCGCTTGGCACCAAGACTGCCGCCTGCCGAAAGAACGACGACGGCGTTTTCCGGAATGCCGAGCATACGCCGCATTTCGGCTTTATCGGAGGAAAGCATTTTTTCGGAAACGGGATTGCCGGTCAAAATCAGTTTTTCGGGCGCGCAGTCGAAAGCTTCACGCGCATTTTCAAAGCTGATCATCACGCGATCCACGTATTTGGACAGCATTTTGCTTGTCACACCCGGCACGGCGTTCTGCTCGTGAATCAAGGTGGGAATGCCCATTTTTGCGGCCGCCTTGACCACCGGCCAGCTCACATAGCCGCCCGTGCCGATGACGACGTCCGGCTCGAATTCGCGGATGATTTTTTTCGCCTGCATGACCGAAGTCACCGCTTTGACGGCGGCGTCGATATTGGCAAGCGACAGCTTGCGCTTGAAGCCGCGCACCTTTACGGTGTGAAACCCGTAACCGGCGTTCGGCACAAGGCGCGATTCCATGCTGTCGGGCGTGCCGACATATTCAATCACCGCACACGGATCTTCGGATTTAATTTTATCGGCAATGGCAAGAGCCGGATTGATATGACCGGCCGTTCCGCCGCCGCTGACAAGCACTCTCATGGTATTCAGGCCTTTCTGCATGGCTTTGGTTTTGACAAAATACAGTATAGCATCCGACGCGGCAAAATCCCGTCGAAGGCTGTCGTTTCCGCTAACTCTTTTCGACCGACGAAAAGCGCGACACCGACAGCACCACGCCCATTTCGGCAAGAAGAATCATAAGCGACGTGCCGCCGTAGCTGAAGAACGGCAGTGAAATGCCGGTACTCGGCAGCGAATTGGTCACGACCGCGATGTTTAACACCATCTGCAAGCCAACGTGCATGATAATGCCGATGACAAGCAGTGAGCTGAAGCGGTCGGGCGCACGCAGTCCGATTAAGATGCCGCGGTAGATGAAGAATAAGAAAATGCAGATGACAAGCATCGCGCCGATAAAGCCCATTTCCTCGCACCAAATGGAGAAAATGTAGTCGTTCTGCGGTTCGGGCAGATACAAATGCTTCTGACGGCTGTTGCCGAAGCCTACGCCCCAAAAGCCGCCCGAGCCGATGGCATATAGCGACTGTGCCGGCTGCCAACCGCCGTTGAGAAGATAAGCAAACGGGTCTTTCCAAACCAAAATACGGCTCGACGAATGTCCTTTTGTCATGGCAAGGCCGAACAGGCCGAGTGCGCCGACACCGGCACCGCCGACAAGGTAAAACAGATTCGTGCCGCCCATAAACATCATGGCAAACGTGATGCCGGCCATGATGATAAGACCCGACATATGCGGTTGGAGATACATTAAGACGCCGACCGTCACAAGAACGATCATGTACGGCAAAATGCCGTAATAAAACGCCGGTGCGTTATGCTTCATGTCTTTTAGAAAGATGAAAGCCACTGCCATAAGCATAATGATTGCGGCAAAAATCATGCCGAGTACCCGGTTTTTGAAGAAAAACACCATGCTTGCGGCAATACCGACAATGCCTAAAAACGGAACAACGACGGTAAACAACGCCTTTGTTTCGCCGCGCTTTCGGATATCCTCGGCGTGCTTATCCGCATAATCGGCAAAAAACAACACCAAGGCAAATTTTACGATTTCCGACGGCTGTAAGGTGATAGGGCCGATGGCATACCAGCGTTTCGCGCCGCTCAAATTCTTACCAAACACCAAAACGCCGGCAAGAAGGACGATTGACACCGCAAGTGTCGGAAGGGCGATTTTGCGCAAAAAATGATAATCGAAAATTTTACTGCGCGCCACAAACGCCATGACGGCAAGACCGGCAAGCGCAAATAAGATCTGCCGCTTGGCAAAATGGTAGCTGTCGCCCTTGAAGTTGGCGTTGGCATACGGATAGCTGGCACTGAACACCATGACCGTACCAAGGCACAAAAGAAGAATGACCGTCACCAAAAACGGTCTGTCCACACCGCCGACAAGCTGAACCACAATCCGGCGTTTGGGCGACGGCCGGCGCGGTTTGTTTACTTGCGTCATCCGTGTTTTTTCACGTGAAGATCCGTCTGCGCCGACCTTGTTCAATCCCAAACTCCCCTTTTTTACTGCATAAAATTCCGTTTACAGCGTCGGTAAAAAGCCGAAGCTGCCGACAAGGCACAGCAGTGCCGCCACAAAAGAAAACACGGTGACGATTTTGATTTCCGACCAACCGCACAGCTCGAAATGATGGTGGATCGGCGACATTTTGAAAATGCGCTTTCCCGTGAGCTTAAAGCTTAACACCTGTAGTATGACCGAAAACGATTCGATATAATACACAAATCCCGTGAAAACAAGCAAAAGCGGACAATCCAAAATGAAGGCCATGCTGCTGACCGCCGCTCCCAAAAACAGCGAACCGGTATCGCCCATAAACACCTTTGCCGGATGAAAATTATACCACAAAAAGCCGAGCGTACCGCCGACCGAGAGAAGCGAAACCGCAAGTCCCGGCACATTGCGTGTCTTAAAGCTGAGCACCGCCATAAACACCATGACAACGGCCGTCACGCTTGAGGCAAGACCGTCGATGCCGTCCGTCAGATTGACGCTGTTGACTGTGAAAACGATGCCGATCACGGCAAGCACCAGATACACCGGCAGCGACAGCTCCCACACGGCTTCGGTAAACGGAAGCCGGATGACCGTATCGATGCAGCCGAACGATTTGAGGGCGAACACATAAGCGGTTGCCGCGGCAAACTGCAAAACCATCTTCTGCGGCGGCGTCAGTCCCTCATTCTGCTTTTTGAAGAACTTCACGTAGTCATCCGCAAAGCCGATAGCACCGTTGGCAAGCAAAAAGACGAGATGAACCAATAAGATCGGCTCGTTTTTGAGAAACGCCAAAACCGCGCCGATGATCACCATCGGAACAAGGAAGAATAGGCCGCCCATGGTCGGTGTGCCTTCTTTGGATTTGTGCCAGCGCGGTCCGATATCCAAAATCTTCTGTCCCATTTTGACACTTTTCAGAACCGGGATAAACGCAGTCGCCAAAAGGACTGTCGCAAGCATTTCCACGCCCGCACCGGCCAAAATCTCTGTCATGATTGTTTCCTCTCCGTCAAAGCATTGTATATCTTGATTTTTTCGTCAGTCGGACGAATCGAGGTGTCGGAATTCGACCTCGACCACCGTTCCGGGCTTGACGACGGTTCCTGCCTCCGGCGATTGCTTATGCGCAAGCGAGCCGGAAACGTCTTCGCGGTATGCGCCCTCCATGCGGACGTTGAGTCCGGCATTGATGAGCGTTTTGTTGGCCTGCACCGGCGTGTAGCCGGTAACATCCGGCACGGTGACCGTTTCCGCCGGCACTTCTTCGCCGGTATACAGAATCACAATGCCGCCGTTCGGGATCTTTCCGCCGTAGCGCGGCAATTGTTCGGTGACCGTTTCGCCGTTTCCGATGACCTTGGTTTGGAAACCGGCACCGGTCGCCGTTTCTTTGGCACTTTCCACCGAAAGACCGCGGAAATCCGGCACAGCAATATCCACAAGCGCAGCTTCCTCTTCGGTGAGCGACGGCTCGATGTTGAGGTACGGCAGCACCTCGGTAAGCACTGACGAAACAACGGGCGCGGCAATCAGGCCGCCGTAGTAATTGGCGCCGCTCGGCTCATCGATACCGACGAGAATGGCAATCTGCGGATCGTCTGCCGGAGCAAACGCCACGCAAGAGCCGATATAATAGTTGCCTTCCTTGTCGCGTTTCTGCGACGTACCGGTTTTGGCGGCAATTTTATAGCCTTTGACATAGGCGTTCTTGGTAGAACCCATGTTGATGCCGTTCATCAAATAGGTCATGATGGTTTTGGAGGTTTCCTCGGAATTGACCTTGCGCACAAGCGTCGTATCAAAGCTCTTGACCACGTTTCCGTCGTCATCCACAAGTGCCTTGACCACGTGCGGCTTTAAGAGGTTGCCGCCGTTAGCCACCGCCGAAACGCCGCAGATCTGCTGCATGGGCGTGACCTTAAAGGTCTGTCCGAAGGAGTACACGGCAAGCTCGGTCTGGTTAAAGCCGTTAATATCCGTGTGATAAAGACCCGACACTTCACCGGCAAGGTCAATGCCGGTTTTTTGCGTAAAGCCGTAGGCTTCGAAATACTTATAGAACCGCTCTTTGCCGATGCGCTCGGCGACCTCCATGAATACCGGGTTGCAGGAATTCTGCAAGCCCTGCTCGAAGGTTTCAAGACCGTGGCCGCCCTTTTTGTGGCAGTGAATGTTGTAGCCGCCGACGTTTTTGGAACCGGTGCAGAAAAACGTATCGGTCGGCGAAACGACGTTTTCTTCGAGTGCCATGGCACTGGTCACAAGCTTAAAGGTCGAACCGGGTTCGTAAATCTCGGTGATGACCTTATTTTTCCAAAGGCCTTCCAAAAGCTCTTTGTAATAGGCGTTCTTTTCGTCCTCTGTGCCGACAAAAGCGTCTAACTTCTCCTGCGACAGGCTGTCTAAGGTATACGGTGAATTGAGGTCATAGTCGGGTTTGGTGGACATGGCAAGGATTTCGGCGGTGTTGACGTCCATCACGATGCCGAACACGCGGTTTTGCGCCTTGTTGTCGCGCAGTGCGATTTCGAGATTCTTTTCCAAAATCGATTGGATCTGCCAATCGATGGTCAACACCACGCCCATGCCGTTTTCGGCTTCGACATAGCTTTCGTATTTATAGGGCATATCCTTGCCCTTGGCGTTCTGGGCGGTAACAATTTTGCCCGAAGAGCCTTTTAAGTAGTTTTCATAATAGGATTCCACGCCGAGGACACCGGCATTGTCGGCATTGGTAAAGCCGATGACGTGGCTTGCGAGGTTGCCGTACGGATACGAGCGCTTGACATCCTCCTCCAGATGAATGCCGACGATCTTGTTTTCGTTGATAAAAACGCGGATCTTGTCACAAGTTTCGCGTTCCACTTTCTTTTTAATGATTTGATATTTGGATTTGGTGCGTCCCATGCGTTCGATGATCTGCGCACGGTCAACCTCCAAGGTTTCGGAAAGAAAATCGGCGATCTTATTCTTTTGCTCCGCAATATCGACCATTTTGTCCGGTGCCTTGTTTTCGTTCTGCATGGCGATCTCATACGGCGAAATAAAAACGGTTTCGACGGTATCGCTCACGGCAAGAGGCGTCATGTTGCGGTCAAAAATCGTGCCACGCTTCGGGCTGATGGAAATTTCGGTGGTGTACTGTTCATACGCGCCGGTTTTGTATTTATCGGCCTCGATCATCTGCAAATACCAAAGTCTTGCGCCCAAAGCCGCCGCTAAGAGAAGAAAGACCGCCATAACGGTCATACCGCGCACAAACAGCGGCTTTTTCAGCTCTCTGCCGAACATACTTCATCCTCCCATGATTTTGGCTTTGCGTTACTCGGCCACCCGGTTCTCCGTATTGTCTGTGTTGTCTGCAATATCCGTATTCACGGCAACATTTGTGCCGCAGACGGCGATTTTGTCTTCGCCGGAAATACGCACATAGTGCTTGGCGACATCGGTCGATTTGACCATGCCGAGAACGTTTTCGGCATAATCCTCGATATAGCCGATATCCTTGCGTTCGCTTAAGGCCGAGGACAACAGCTCGGCGCGTTCCTTTTCGGCGGAAAGCGAGCTTTTCAAAGCATCGGCACGCAGCGTTGCTTCATTGATGCGCGTGTTGCCGAGCACCAAAAACATCGCAATGGCAGCAAACACCACCATGTAGCCAATGAGCGAGATCGGAAGCGGCGTTGCGGCTTTGACGCTCTTTTTCACATATTTGGCTTCACCGGCACGTGCGCGCGCTTTTTCCTTGCGCTTGGCGGCAATGGCCTTGCCGACGGCATCGGCGATATCCGACAAAAGCCCGTCGTCATAGCGGCCTTCGCCGGTTTTCGGAAGAGCCGTGCTTCGTGCGGTGCGTGCATAGCCGGCGGAAGCGGAATGTGCCGCTGCACGCAGTGCAGGACTTGCAAAAGATGTACGTTCGCGAACAGAAGACGTGCTTCTCTGCACACGTGCGGCGCTGCTCTGCGGTCGGAGCGACGGCGAAGCGGCCGTGTCACGCCTTTGGCTCATGGTTCTATTGTATTTGGCCTGTTTCAGATTTATGTATTCCGTTCCCACATTCGACGTCATTTTTGCGTTCTTCCTTTCAATGATACTCGTTATCCGGCATAGCGGTTACTCGCCGCACGGGATTTTTTCAAGCACGCGCAATTTAGCACTTCTGGAACGCGGATTTTCCTCCAGTTCCTGTTCCGAAGGTAAAATCGGCTTTTTGGTAAGCACCTCGGCACGCGGCTTTTTGCCGCACACGCAAACCGGAAAATCCGGCGGACACTCACAGCCTTTGGTATATTCCAAAAACGTATGTTTGACAATACGGTCTTCAAGCGAATGAAACGTGATGATGGCCATGCGGCCGCCGACCGAAAGAAGCGGAAACAGCCCGTCGATCATCTTCGGGATCACATCAAGTTCTCCATTGACCTCAATGCGGATCGCCTGAAAGGTGCGTTTGGCCGGATGCGGTCCGTCCTTGCGGTTTTTCGCCGGAATGGCGTTTTTGATAAGCTCCGACAGCGCGGACGTTGTTTGTATCGGTGCTTTCTCGCGTGCTTTCACGATATCACGCGCAATTTTTCCGGCAAAGCGTTCTTCGCCGTATAAAGAAATGATGCGCGACAGCTCTTTTTCCTCATAGCCGTTGACCACGTCATACGCGCTCATGCCCTCGCCCTGCGACATACGCATATCGAGCGGCGCGTCGTGCATATACGAAAAGCCGCGGTCGGCGTTATCAAGCTGAAACGACGAAACGCCGAGGTCGGCCACAACACCGTCGATGGTTTCGATACTTTTTTCACGAAGCAAATCAGCGGCATCACAAAAATTGCCTTTCACAAGAACGGCCTGCGAACCGAACCGCGCCAACCGTTCCGCCGCCTTTTCAAGCGCATAGGAATCGCGGTCGATGCCGATGAGTCTGCCGCCGTCGGTCAGGCGCTTTAGAATCGCTTCCGAATGTCCGGCTCCGCCGAGTGTGCAATCCACATACGTCCCGTTTGGACGGATATTCAAGTTTTCGATGGTTTCTTCAAGCAGCACGGAATAGTGTCCGAAATTTTCCTGCATGGATAGTCTCCGTTCGTCCGTTTATTTGAGCATACCGAGAATCTCTTCCAGGTTGTCCGGCGGCGCAAAGGTTTCGGCTTCCAAAGCAGCCGTATCCCAAAGCTCGATGGTGTTGTTCATACCGAGCACCGTCACTTCCTTGGTCAGCCCGGCAAATTCGCGGTGTTCTTTGGAAAGGACGATGCGTCCTTGCGCATCCATTTCAGTGGGATTGGCACTCATCATCATATAGCGTTTGATGGTGCGGGCATTTTTGTCCATGCCGAGCGCATCGATTTTGGAAATCAAGGCTTCCCATTCGCTTTGCGGATAAATGATAAGATACGGGTCACTAAAGCCCTTGGCAACCACAAAATTCGAGCCTAATTCTTCCCGATACATGGCAGGAATGAACAGTCTGCCCTTGGCATCAACGGTATGATATGCTTTTCCGGAGAACAAACGGTTCACCTGCCCTTCTTTGTTGTATGATTATATTGAAGCTTTTGCGCGGTACGCGTTTTTTCACGCATTTACGGCACAAGTGCCGTCAGCCGCTCCACTTTTATGGATTTTCAATCCATTTTAAGGGTTTTCGCTCCACCCTGCTATATTATATAACAACCATCCGCCGATTTCAATATCTTTGCGGCAAAAACTATGAACACTTATGCCAAATCGCGTAAATATTTATATTTTTCTCGAAAATACGGAACATTTGTCCGAAAAAGCAATTTGCGGTCTTGCAAAACACGTTTTTCGTGGTGCACTCACAAAAAAATCAATGCACGGCAAAAGGCAAGCCGTCAAAAGAACAAAAAACGAAAAAACACATATTTCAAACGAAAAAATGCATTTTCTTTTTTTGCCGCTTATGATAAACTGTAAGTGAAAAATCCGGCAATTTGCATAAGAAATTCGTCCGGAACAAGCAAAAATTTGAAAGAGGTGCTTTTTTCATGAGTAACTACCCGAAAATCGGCATTCGCCCGGTCATTGACGGCCGTTGGGGCGGTGTGCGCGAAAGCCTTGAAACGCAAACCATGAACATGGCGCGCGCGGCGGCGGAATTGATTGCCGCAAATCTGCGCTACACCGACGGAACACCGGCCAAATGTGTCATCGGCTGCACCACCATCGGCGGCGGCGCGGAGGCGGCCAAGGTCGCCGAACAATTCGCGTCGGAAAATGTCGTCGCCACGCTTTCGGTCACGCCGTGCTGGTGCTACGGCAGTGAGACAATGGATTTGGATCCGACCACCATCAAAGCCGTTTGGGGCTTCAACGGCACGGAGCGTCCGGGTGCGGTGTATCTTGCGGCCGTTATGGCGGCACACGCCCAGCGCGGCTTGCCTGCTTTCTCAATTTACGGTCACGACGTACAGGATGCGTCCGATACAACCATTCCGGCAGATGTCGCCGAAAAGATTCTTCGCTTTGCCCGCGCGGCTCTCGCCGTCGGACAGATGAAAAACAAAGCCTATGTCAACATCGGCGGTGTGGCCATGGGCATTGCCGGTTCGTTCTGCGACGCTTCGTTCATGCAGAAATATTTGGGACTTCGCGCCGAATGGGTGGATCTTACCGAAGTGCTTCGCCGCGTGAAGCTCGAAATCTACGACAAGGACGAATACGAAAAGGCTCTCGCGTGGATTAAGGACAACTGCAAAGAGGGCTTCGACAAGAACGCCGGAAAGAAGTTCCCGGAGATCATCACCAAATCGAAGGTCATTCCGGCCGACAAGGACTGGGAATTCATCACCAAATTCACGCTCATCGTCGAGGATATCCTCCACGGCAATCCCAAACTTGCCGAAATGGGCTGGCATGAAGAATCGCTCGGCAGAAATGCAGCCGTCGGCGGCTTCCAAGGCCAAAGAATGTGGACAGACTGGCTGCCCAACGGCGATTTTACCGAATCGCTTCTCGCCTCGAGCTTCGACTGGAACGGCAAAAAGCCGCCTTTCCCGTTTGCAACCGAGAACGACACGTTAAACGGCATTGCCATGCTCTTTGCATCGCTTCTCACCGGCAAAGCACCCTGCTTCCACGATGTGCGCACCTATTGGTCGCCCGAAGCGGTGAAGCGTGTGACCGGAAAAGAATTGACCGGAAGCGCCGCAAACGGCATCATTCATTTGATCAATTCCGGCGCGACCGCCATGGACTGCACCGGTGCTTCCAAGGACGAAACCGGTGCTGGAACGGTAAAGGAATGGTGGAACATGACCGATGCGGATATTTCCGCCTGCCTTGCCGCCACCGACTGGTGCCGTGCCGATTATGAATATTTCCGCGGCGGCGGATTCTCCTCCCACTTCAAGACGCTTGCCGAAATGCCGGTGACCATGCTTCGCGTCAACCTCATCGACGGCGTCGGCCCGACGCTTCAGATCGCCGAAGGCACAACCGTTGTGCTGCCGGAGGAGGTTCACGAAAAGCTTGACAAGCGCACCGACCCGACCTGGCCGACCACCTGGTTTGCGCCGACGCTCACCGGAAAGGGCGCGTTTGCCGACGTTTACTCGGTCATGGCCAACTGGGGTGCTAACCACGGCGTGACGGTTCACGGCCACATCGGCGCGGATCTTATCACGCTTGCTTCCATGCTCCGCATTCCGGTTTCGCTTCACAACGTGAGCGAAGAAAAGATTTACCGCCCGCACGCCTGGAGCGGCTTCGGCAAGGGCGATGATTCGACCTCGACCGATTACAGAGCCTGCGAGCATTACGGCCCGTTATACAAATAAGCTGTCAAAAGCATAGCAAAAGACCGCAAACCCGGTACGAGTTTGCGGTCTTTTCGTTTTTTGTTCTGTTGCGCTACGATTTTTTTATTTTCCGGATAAACGCGGCAAGCTTGCGTGAAACACGCACCGAGGCGTTGACGTTGGGATGTCCCACCGCGCCGACCTCGTTCTTTTTGCCGTAAATGTCGTCCACCGGCAAAAAATACAGGTTTTCGTCGTTCGGACGGCGGTCATCGATCAGCTTTTGCAAAATCTTCTTGAACTTGCCGTTCATCATGCCGTATGTCCAGATAATAACGGCGTTCGGATACGCACGGCGAATCTTGTCAAGCAGTTTTCCGCCCTCTCGGTACATGATCTCCTCAGTCGTACCGCCGGGAACATCGTTTGTTCCGCAGTTGAGAACCATCACGTCCGGCTGCCACAAGGTGTGGTCATAGCCGGTCTTGCCCCAGGTGACCATATCGAACATTTCTTCAAACCGCACACCGACTTGGTCGCCGCAGCTGTGCCAAACGCCCTGTCCGCTCATACAGACCGTGCGGATCTCCGCGTCAAGGCGTTTTGCCGTGTGATAGGCATACGTTTCGGTGCTGTCCTGCTCATAGGTGGCATACTCGTTTTTGTCGCTTGATGCCATGTCGCCAAAACCGGCCGTGATCGAATCGCCCAAAAATTCAAGCTTGAACGGCTTTTCGGCAGGCGGCGGCAGAAATTCCGGCGTTTTGCCGTACACGCGCACGTTTTGGAAAACAAGCGGCACCGCGCCCTCGGAAATGCGAAGCACCTTGACGGTATGAACGGCATCGCGGTCAAAATCGACAAGCAGCTTATCGGCAAGCTCATATAAGCCGCACCGGGTTTCGCGCTTATCGGCAAACACCTTGACATATACCGGTGCCGCACCGGCATAGTCTGCAAAGCGGATCTCGGCACGGTTACCGCGGAACGAAAACTCGATACCGCTGTTGCTCCACGGAAGAAGCAGTCCGGTCTCGTTCGTTTCGCTACGTCCGAGAACGCGATAGGCGTTCGGCTCGGCAAAGCCGCATTCTTTATACGTTGAAGAAAACATGAAAAAGCTCCTTAAATCTGACATTTTTGTCAGTATAGCACAGCGTGTGCCGGCTGTCAAGCTTTCTCCGGGTGCTTTTCACACTTTTTTAAGATCACTTCGGCGCAGATAAAATGCACGGCAGCCGTAAGAAGCCATGACAGCGGAAAAGAAATAAAAATACACACAAGCGTCGGAACTTTCGGGAACACCGTAAGAAGCCATACCACGCGGAACACGCACGAACCGGCAAGCGACACACACGCCGCCGTCACGGCTCTTCCGAGTCCCTGCATGGTGCCCGAACCGACCTCCATCAAGGCAAGAAAGGCATAGGGAACCAGCATGACAAACGTCCGTGTTTCGGCGGCGTTATACGCCAAGCGCTCTAACGAACCTTCCGCCGCTTTCCGGATGCCGTACAGCGCAAAAAGCGGCTCACGAAGCAAAATCAGCAGTCCGCCGAACAGAACGGCTGCGCACACGCCGATAAGATAACAGGCGCGCCGCACCTCGCGCACGCGCTTATAGTCGCCTGCGCCGACGTTCTGCCCGACAAAGCACAGCGCCGCCTGCCCCACCGCGTTCACCGCAATATTGGCAAAGCCCTCGATGCCGGTTGCCGCCGAAACGCCCTTAACCACCGGCGCAAAGGCGGCGTCTGCCGCAACGGCGGCATTGTTGACCGCAAGCACCGACGACTGAATGAGCATATGCGACACGGAGAATAACATACTTTGCACACCGGCCGGAAGCCCGATGTGAAGGATCTTTCCGAACGCCGCTTTATGTAAGCGTATCTGCGCCAGCTTTAAGCCGAAAAAGCTGTCACGCGTCAATCGGTGCACCAAAAGCACCGCGCAAAACGCGTTCGAAAGCACGGTTGCCGCCGCAACTCCCTCCACCGACCGATGGAAGCCCACGACAAATAACAGATTTAAGAGCACATTCAATACGCCGCCGGCCGTAAGGATCATCATCGGCGTTTTGGTGTTTCCGGCCGCATGAAAGAGCGCCGACGCAAAATTCACAACCGACACAAACGGCACGCCGATAAAATACACGCGCGTGTACACAAGCGCTAATGTATATAGCCGTCCCGTGTTTCCCATATACGCAAGTGCCGCGCCGGACACGGCAAAGCCGATCGCGCCGCACAAAAGTCCAAACAGCACGCTCATGCCGAGAGCGGTGTGCATGGTTTCGGTCATGGCCTTTTTCTGTTTCGAACCGACCGCGCGCCATCACCACTTTCGCACCGACACTGCACCCGATAAAGACATTGACGACCAAATTGATAAACGCCGTCGTCGTTCCGACCGCTCCCACCGCATCCGGTTCGCTCGAAAGTCCCACAATGACCGTATCCGCCATGTTGAATGCCACCTGCAGGAGGTTGGCGGCCATGAGCGGCAGGCAAAAGCGTAATATCTGCGGAAAAAGTGCGCCGTGGAGCAAAACGAAATGCGCTTTGTTTGACCGATTCATGTTCATTCGCCTCTCACTTTTCCAAGATGCGGATGCACTTGTCGTTGTCCGACGGGCTTTCGGCAAGCGCGTTGTAAAACTTGATGAGGTAGTATAACAAGCCGTCCTGCTCGTTGGCATACGGGTCATAGAACTCGCCCTTCACGCCGTTGACCGAAAACGGATAAAGATAGGTGCACGACGCGCTTCCGTCCGCACGGTAAAGCGAAAGCATATTGCGTGCGCTTTCATAGGCACGCGTTTTGTACGCTTTATCACCGCTTGCGGCAGCATAGTGCAGAAAGGCGTTTGATGTATGCACCGACGCCGAATGCGGAAACGTATCGCCGTACATCCGCCGCTTGCCGAACCAATAGCCATCCCAGTGCCGGATGGCTTGGTCGTGCAAGAAATGCGACGGTTGGCTGCCGTTGAAGCGTTCGAGAATTTTTATATGCTTTCCGGCATCGTCAAGCAGACGTTTATCTTCGGTAAGCATATACAGCTGACACAAAATCGTCACCGCCGGTGCGACGATGGTTTGCTCGTATTTGACCTCGTGTTCGGGATAGTTTGTGCTGTTTTTCATAATGGTCTCGGCGTGCTTTTTGTACATTTCGGTAAGCGCGTCGGCTTTGTCGGTCATTCCGGCCTTGCGTAATGCCGCCACGCTCTCATACACCGAAAGGCCGTTGGGATAGAACTTTTCTCCGCCGATGGAATAGTACACCGAAAGCAGCTTAAACATCTTTTCAAGATACCCTTTGTCGCCGGTCAAGTTGTACATTTCAAGCACAAGCACCGACATCCACGGCGCGTTATACAGCCGTTTGAACTCGGTGTGCTTGCCGACGTTGTTGTACACCTCACCGGTTTCCTCATCGTAAAACTCGCGCGTGACGAACCGATAGTATTTCATGAATTTTTCGTAGACTTCATCGTCCTTGACCCATTGCAGGTATTTTGCCACCAAAAGTCCCATGACAAGCCGTTCGCGCGACGCATTGAAATCGGTGAACACATAGTCGAACACCTGGCATTTCTCCTCGTTGTCATAGATGAGAAACGCGCCGTCTAACATATCGCCCTCTTCGTTGAACTGTTGCTTGTCGATGATAAAATGCACGCGGCGGCGGATTAGCTCTTTTAACGGAAGCTGCACGAAAAAGCGCGTGATCGTCTCATTTTCTCCCGCGCGCACCGTAAATAAGTGGTCACCCAAGCGCTCCGGCGAAAGCAACACCTGCGTTTTTCCGTCTTTAACGCAGACCGGAATATTCTTTCCGTCAAGAAAAACTGAAGCATTCGGATGGTTGACGGTAAACGCTATCTTTTCATTCGAAAAAACGGTGAAATTTTCTGAATCGATCAAAATGAGGTCCCGTCTTTTTTCCAGTTCTTCGCGGAAATGCCCGTCCTTATACCAAAACAGCTCCCACGAAAGCTTGATTTTTTCACCGGGTCTTAAGCGAAACGGCGTCGGGTGCAGAATAAAATCGCCGCGGTCGTCACTGCCGAGGTTGCCGAGACTGTTGACAACGTGCAAAATTCGGTCAACGCTGTACGAATCAAGACTTCCCTCGGTCAGCACAAGGCCGAGTCCGAAGTCACATAAACCCATTTTGACCGCATTTATGTAAGAGGTGTTCCGGCCGCACCAGATATTGGTGTTGCACCGTTCGGTCATGCAGATTTTCGCGTTGGCATAGCTGTCGCGAAAGGGCGCGTAAATGCCGAAATCGCCGCGATTGCAGAAAACATCGCCCTCCAAGCGGTTTTCAAGCGTATAGGTTTCGCGGTAGGTGTCGCCGCAAAGTGCACGGTCTGCCGTAATGCGAAGATACAAGGTTTCATACACGGCACACAGGCCGTTTTCGGTCGGCGTGACCGACACAACGTTTGCATTTTTCACCGTTCCCCAGGTATTGTTCACGCCAAGCCAGTTCATGGCATAAGGGTCAGCGGTATTTACCATGGATTCCACACCGCCGTTTTCTAAATTATAGCGAATTTCAAATGAATTTTCAGACACGTTTCTTTCCTCCGTGTTTCTTTTATGGACGTTTGCCGCCTATCATTATACGGCTTCCACGGCAAATTACCATACACATTTCGCTTCGAATGCTTGCACTTTTCGAAACACTTTGCTTGACAGGTGCCGCTTTTCGTGCTATACTTATTTTTAAGAGGTGAGCGTATGGGCTTTTGCCGAAAAACGACCTTTTCCGAGCTGTATACGCTCGATTTTGAAATCACGAATTTATTTGCCATGCGGCAGAAATGGCGTGCCGGAACGGAATTCCGCATGGAGCATCCGCGCCGCGCAAACGGGCTGATCCTTCTTTGCGGCGCAACCGGAAAATATACCGGAAAAACCGGCTCTTTCTTTGCGCCGACCGGAAGCGTGGTCTGTCTGCCTGAAGAGAGCGAATACGCAGTCTTAAACCTTTCGGACGGCAAAGAACCTGACTATCCGGACGCCTATCTCATCGAATTCCGTGCATTTTCGCAAAAGATTCCGCTGACCTTCGGCGATGCGCCCTTTCTCATCAAAAACGCAAACTTTATCTTACTTCGCGAGCTTGCCGAAAAAACGGTGCTTGCCTGCGAAGCGCCGATCAAATCGCCCTGCACCGTGCGTGCCGGAATCTATGAAATGCTCTCCTTACTCAGCGAAAGCTCCTTGGAGGTCGGAAACAAGCGTTTTTCGCCCATCATGCCGGGAATCGAATACTTGCGCAAAAATCCGCAAAGCTCGCTTTCGGTGGAGGAGCTTGCGAAGATGTGCCACGTCAGCAGTGCCAATTTTCGCAAGCTGTTCAAGGAATACTCCGGGAAGAGTCCGGCAAGCTACCGTATTGACCGAAAGCTGGAGCTTGCCAAACGAATGCTTGAAAGCGAAAAGGTTTCCTTTTCTTATATTGCCGAGGCACTCGGCTTTGAAAGCGAAGCCTATTTCAGCCGGCTGTTCAAGAAAAAGATCGGCTGTTCCCCAAGCGTCTACCGCGAAACAAAGCTGAAAGGATATCCGGATGAACCTTAGCTATACCGCATACACCGAAGAAAACAAGGCCTTGCGCCGACAGCTTCCTATAAGGCTCTCGGACAGCCGAAGCCATACGACACAACCTCCATTCTGCTTACAGAAGAAACGGAAAACCAATGAGTGAACTAAAAATTATCGCACACATCCGCACCGACTTTCCCGAAAAGTTCGGTATACCGCGCCAGAGCGGCATTATCGAAGACCTTGTCGGACGCATTGTCTTTGAGCCGGAATACCGCAGCGAAGACGCTTTTCGCGGCATTGAAGGCTACGATTATCTTTGGCTGTTGTGGGCGTTTGAGGGCACAGATCGCGGACATTGGTCGGCAACCGTCACACCGCCCCGGCTCGGCGGCAAAAAGACCATGGGCGTTTTCGCCACACGTTCGCCGTTCCGTCCGAATCCGATTGGACTGTCTTCGGTGCGTCTTGACCGGTATGAACTGACCGATGAGGGGCCGGTTCTATACGTTTCCGGCGCGGATCTGCGCGACAACACGCCGATTTATGACATCAAGCCGTATCTCGCCTACACCGACAGCCATCCCGACGCGCGCGAGGGCTTTGCCGGACGCGTCAAGGATCAAACACTGCCCGTGGTCTTTCCGCCGGAGCTTGCGGCAATGCTTCCGGAAAGCAAGCGAAAAGCCGCGCTTGCCGTGCTTGCCGAAGATCCGCGCCCTGCCTATCACGACGACGAACGCCGCTATGGCGTTTCCTTTGCCGGATATGATATCCGTTTTCACGTCAAGGATCGGGTCTTGACGGTATGTGAGGTCGTTCCGTTAAAAAACGGCAGACAGCCGATTTGACATTTTGCGCCACAAAACTTTCAAAAGCACGGCTTTCAAAGCAGGCGGCACGGATTTTTTGCATATTTGGCTTTTTTCACAAAAAAAGTATTGACAAAACAGCTTTTTTGTGATACCATACACTTGTAAGTTATATGGGTATGCAGTAAAAATATATTTTAGGGGGAATTCACAATGAAAAAAGCATACGAAGCTCCGTCTGTAAAAATCACGGTATTCACCGCTTCCGAAGATATTCTTGTCGGAAGTGACGTCATCATCGATACGGGCGATCTGTTCGGAATTTAATTTCGAACCGTTTTTCGTTCGCGTCAATTCTTGACTGCAACAGCCATCCAAACGATGGCTGTTTTTCTTTTTTTCAGCCGCAAACCGAAAATCGGCGCATAAAGTAACAGTTTATTAACATATGACCGTCCGCGTTGTATTATAATAGGACTATATATATCGCGGCATATTTTCAAAACAAAGCCGTATAAAGAAAGGAAAAAAATCATGATTAAAGTAACAATATTCAACGAATTCATCCACGAAGTGGAGCACGAAAACGTCAAGGCCGTTTATCCGAACGGCATGCATATGGCCATCAAAGAATTCCTCGATGCCGACGGCCGCTTTACCGTGCGCACGGCCACGCTTCACGAGCCGGAACACGGCCTCACACAAGAGGTGTTAAACGACACCGATGTGCTTCTCTGGTGGGGACACTGCGCACATCATTTGGTGGACGATGCGGTTGTTGAACGCGTTTACGAGCGCGTTTTGCAGGGCATGGGCCTTATCGCGCTGCACTCCGGTCATTTCTCCAAAATCTTCAAGAAGCTCAACGGCACCGGCTGCAACTTGAAGTGGCGCGAAAGCGGCGACAAGGAACGCCTTTGGGTCACGGCTCCCTCGCATCCGATTGCTGCCGGTCTGCCCGAATATTTTGAACTCGAGCATGAAGAGACCTATGGCGAGCATTTCGACATTGCCAAGCCCGACGAAGTGGTCTTTACAAGCTGGTTCTCCGGCGGCGAGGTCTTCCGCAGCGGCGTGACCTTCACGCGCGGAAACGGACGCATTTTCTACTTCCGTCCCGGCCATGAATCCTTCCCGACCTTCTACGACAAAAACGTCCAGCGCGTAATCGAAAACGCCATCGTTTGGGCAGCCGAGCCGCGCGGCGTTTATCAAACCTACGGCTTCTACAACGCGCCCGAAGCCAAATAAGCATGGTTTACGCAATCATTGACGCGCTAAGCGATGTCGAAGAAATGATCACCGTCGCTCATGCCGAAAAGCCCTGCGGTCTTGCCGCCTGGTTCATCGATGAGGTGCGCGACACGGCGGATATGTATTTGAGCGACGACAAGGATTTCGAGCAAATCGAAGCATCCCTTTCGGTGCTTTCCGTGCTTGCCGAGGACGATTCCTCCGAGATAAGCGACCTTACCGGCATGACCATTGAGGTAAGCGACATTTCCGTCAGCGTCATCGGCGCGTTTTATACCTATGAGGATATGAAAAAAGCCCTCGGCGAATTCTTATCCGAAAAGCCGAAGTATAAAAAGCTTGTCATCCCCGACAATCCGTATGAAAGCGAAAAAGTCATCGATTCACTCAACGCTTCGCTCATCCGAAGCGGCATATAGAGGTGCGCCATGACCGGATACACGGAGATTCTTGCTTACAAACCCGATGTCATCGTCGCCGGAGCCGGTTTTTCCGGCTTGGTGGCGGCACGCATTTTCGCCGAAAACGGCCGCCGCGTTTTGGTGCTTGAAAAACGCACGCACCTCGGTGGCAATGCTTACGACGAAAAGGATGCGGAAACGGGGCTTACCGTTCATCGGTACGGGCCGCACATTTTCCATACCAATAACCGTGAGGTTTTTGAATTTCTCTCCCGTTTCACCGACTGGAACGGCTATGAACACAAGGTGCTTGCCAACGTTCACCAAACGCTGCTGCCGGTTCCCTTCAATTTGGATTCCCTGCGGCTCGCGTTTCCGGAAAAAGACGCGCAAGCCTTGGAACGCAAGCTGTTGCTTCGGTACGGCGAAAACACAAGCGTTTCCATTTTGGATTTGTTAAAGACCGACGAAAGCGACTTACGCGCACTCGGCGATTATATCTACCGCAGCATTTTCGAAACCTACACAGTCAAGCAATGGGGCAAAAAGCCGGAGGATATCGATCCGGCCACCACGGCACGCGTTCCCATCCGGCTTTCGCACGACGACCGCTATTTCACCGACCGGTATCAAGGCTTGCCGACGGACGGCTATACCGCACTGCTAACACGCATGGCGACGCATGAAAACATCCGGGTGTTGACGCAGACCGATGCGCTAGACGTGATCCGGCTTTCGGAAGCAGACAAAAAGCTGTATATCGGCGAAACGCCGTTTGAGGGCATTTTCGTGTACACCGGCGTTCCGGATGTGCTGCTTGACTGCCGCTTCGGCGCCCTGCCCTATCGGTCGCTCGACTTTGCGTTTGAAACACACGACGTGCCGTATTTCCAACCCTGCGGCACGGTCAACTATACGGTGGATATGCCGTACACGCGCATCACCGAGTTCAAGCACATGACGCTCGAGCACGCGCCGCGAACGGTTATCTTAAAGGAATATTCCAAGGCGTGCGATTTTGCGCGCGGCGATATTCCCTATTATCCGATTGCTTCGCCCGAAAGCGCCGCCGTCTATGCACAGTATGCCGCATCGCTTGCCGCCTATAAAAACTTGGTTCTGGTCGGGCGGCTAGCCGAATACCGCTACTACAACATGGATGCCGCGGCCGCACGCGCCATGGAGGTGGCAAAGGAGCTGCTGCACGCCCCGTATGCCTGTCTATAAACTGAAAAAGGACTGATGGTTTTGCCGAACGGACAAATACTTCTCACCTTTGCCATTCCCTGCTACAATTCGGCAGAGTACATGGACAAATGTATCGATTCGCTTTTAGAGGCCGGCGACGACACCGAGATCATCTTGATCGACGACGGCTCGACCGACCGCACACCGGAAATTGCCGACAGCTACGCCGCAAAATATCCCGAAAAGATCCGCGTCATCCATCAGGAAAACGGCGGTCACGGCGAAGGCGTCAACCAAGGCCTGGGGCACGCATCCGGTTTATTCTACAAAGTGGTCGATTCGGACGACCGGCTGAACAAAGAGGCTTTGCAAAAGCTGCTTGCCCGTATGCGCGAGCATACAGCCGCAAACGAAACGGTCGATATGTACGTCTGCAACTACGTTTACGACCATTGGGACGGCTCGGAGCGCAAGGTTATGCGCTACAACAACGTGTTTCCGGAAGAAAAGATGATTACCTGGGATGACACGCACCGTTTTTTGGTCACCCAATATCTCATGATGCACTCGGTCATCTACCGGACGGAATTCTTGCGCGGCTGCGGCATTACCCTGCCCAAGCACACGTTTTACGTGGACAATTTATATATGTATCAACCATTTCCGTATGTAAAAACGCTGTACTATATGAACCTCGACCTGTATCTGTATTTTATCGGACGTGCCGACCAATCGGTCACCGAGCAGAACGTCATCAAGCGCATCGACCAACAGCTGCGCGTGACGCGCCTGATGCTCGACTGTCACGATCTGAACCAAGTAAAAAAGCAAAGCCGCCGCTTATATTCGTACATGATGCACGAAATGGCGTTAATGGTGTGCATTTCCTCGATTTTTCTGTACAAATCGGGCACAGAGGAAAATTTCCGGAAAGCCAAAGAGCTTTGGGCGTACATAAAAGCAAAAGACTTGCGTACCTACCGGAAATTACGCTACACCACCATGTGTGCGCTGATGCTTTTGGGACGGCATTTTTCGGTAACGGTGTATTCCATTGCCCGGAAAGTGTTTCGGTTTAATTAAACCAAACGGTGTGAAGTTTGCAGGCTTCACACCGTTTTTCCCGCTTTGCTTGACAATATTCTAAGGTTTGTGTATAATATACGTGTAAAGGAGGCGCACGCATGAATATTGATATCAATAAAATCGTTTCCATGTCGGAAGCCAATCTAAATTTTTCAAAAGTGGCACAAAAAGTTGACCAATCCGGCGAGGTCTATATTTTTAAGAATAATAAACCGAAATACAAGTTGATTGATATCGAAAACAACAATTCCATTGAAATGACCGATGATGAAAAAATTGATTTCGTTGCCAATCGGATTTTGAAAAAATACCGCAAGGCCTTTGAGGCGTTGGCAAGATATTAAAAAAAGAAGCCCTCAAAGCTTCTTTTTTTACTTTTATTACCTGTTATCGGAAATATCCGAAAGCTTCACCTGTGCACGGCCGCTCTGCTTCGCTTCATACAGTCTCGCATCAGCCGCCTCAAACAGTTTCTGCTTCTGCGAAAACTCATTCACCCGACAGCCGCCGATACTGACAGTCACCGTATACGACGATTCCGCAAGAATGCCGGAAATTTTCCGCATAAAGCTTTCCGCGCACTGTGTGACATCTTTTGTGGATAACGGTTTTTCCACAAGCACAACAAACTCATCGCCGCCGATTCGGGCGACCGTGCCGCTTACGGCAAACGCATCCTTCAGCGCGGCCGCAAATTCACGTAACACCCGATCGCCTGTCGGATGCCCGAAGGTATCGTTAATGGTTTTGAAGTAATCGACATCGACCAGCAGCAGCCAACCGCTTTTGTGGGAATCGGAGTCTGCCGTATACTTTTCTTGCTGTTTGTCAAAGTATTCCAAGAACATACGGCGCCCCATAACACCGGTCAAATCATCCATTTCGCTGATGAAGGAGCGGTAGGCCGTCCGTTTGGACAGGATAAGAAGGATCACGAGCACAATGTAAAGCAGCGCCAATATGGCAAACACAAACTGCAGCTGCAAGAGCATAAGGTCAAGCGATATGGCTGAAGAAACCTCAACATCCCGTTGCTGCAGCATAAAGGCGGTACGTTCCGAAAAATAGACGGCCGCCACAAAAGTTAAAGCAAACGCGGTGAGTCCGGAAAAGATCACCTGGTGTGTCATGTGCCGTACAACGTATGGCGTACTTTCGGCGCTGCGGAGTACGCCGCGCAAACGTGCCGCCGCCTTGCCCGAATAAATCTTCCATACAACACCCGTAACAATCACGCAAAGAGCGGCAAGCAAAAAGTGTCCGAAAGGCGAAACAAAGGAATTCTTCCAGTTATATCCAAGCTCCGGGAACAAAAACCCGTAGCCGGAAAAGACAAACAACGTATGCAAAAACGGAGCCACGGCTGACACGGCACACATCCACAAAAACGGATGATGTTTGCGTCTTTTCGCCCAAGCATAGGCGATTCCGATAACAAATCCGTACAACGTCCGCATCCCGATGCTCAAAAGCAAGCTTTCCACCGGCTTGCCGCTGTAAAACGGTGAAAAAACAATATCGGTCTGCAGAATATACGAAGCCGACGCTTTATATAATCCGGCAAGGCCGAAAGCAAAACCCGTGACCGTCGCCGGCAGCACGCCGAAGCAGCATCCGGCAATCAAAATCGGAATATAGGCGATTGTCACAGACATAGACGAAAAATGCAGATATCCTAAAAAGGAAAAGGACATGAGCAATTCGACCGCCAAGCAGATCTCAAACAAATAGCGGTCAAACGACGATTTTCGGTAACTGTTTTGAATAGGCATACCATTCCTCCATGCAGAATATGTCAAGCAGTTATGCCGAAAGACGCAGCGGCGTCATATAAAGCAAGCCCGGAAAGAATTCCGGGCTTGTATGGACAACCAAATCGTTATCTCTTCGAGAACTGCGGTGCGCGGCGAGCTGCCTTCAAACCGTATTAAACATCTCTATGGTGCGTTTTTCCTTGATATTACGGGCTTTTTCGCA
>URCT01000031.1 GCA_900546385.1 uncultured Eubacteriales bacterium
GGTGACCCGTACGGGAATCGAACCCATGTTACAGCCGTGAAAGGGCCGTGTCTTAGCCTCTTGACCAACGGGCCGTGCGCGTCTTAATAAAGACGTGATTTGTTGTAAAAGCAACTGGTAGCGGAAGTCGGATTTGAACCAACGACCTGTCGGGTATGAACCGAATGCTCTAGCCAACTGAGCTATTCCGCCATTTCTCTGCGGGACGGCTTTTCGCTCTCCCGACGTTGCTCACATATTATAGCAAAAAGAATGCGAATTGTCAACCCCTTTTTTCGATTTTTTGCAAGTTTTTTTCGTTTTTTACGCCGAAACTTTTCGACATTTCGGCGTATTTGGTAATACTGCTTGCGTTTCCGGAAAATGCGTGGCAGCAATTGGGCATTTTGACAGCAAATCCGTGACTTTCGGCAAACGGCAGAGTTTCAAATTCTGTCGTTTGTCGAAAAGTAACCCGAAATTGCAGGATATTTCCGGTGTATTTTTTGAAAAAAGAGATGTTTTTGCGGTCAGTTCAGATATTCTTCGACCGTTTCGCACAATTCTTTGGCCGCTTCCGCGCTGACGGCCTCGCTGATCAAACGGAAACCGGCCGCTTTTCCCGGAATGACTGTCACTGTCCCATCGGCAAATCGCAGGCGCACACCGTCGTGTTTGGTCGGTTCGACGGTTTCTTGACCGCCGGTTTTGCTGACGGCAAGCTTGGAAAGCCGCTCCATAATCCCGGCACGATTGGGATTGCCTTGCGCATAGTGCGTAAAAACGGCAAATTCCGGAAGCGAGTCCGATTCCTTTTGCCACAAAAGCGGATCGTTTTTGAGAAGGACTGCAAGATAAAGGATTTGATACACCGCGTCGGTTAACCACAGCTGTTCGAGCATCTGCGTCCCGGAAAGGGCAGAGGCGTGTTCGCTTGCGGCATAGTCGGTGTAGGCAAGACCGCGTGTTTCGGCAAGCGTGCGGTAGATCTGCGGCCATTCGCCCGAAAAATATAACGGTGAAGAGACCGCTCCCGGCAGCTGTTCGATGAGCAGTGCGCTGATGTGGTAGCTGTCATAGCGGCGGCTTCCCATGTTAAAGCAAAGCGCATTGCCGGCATCGTCCGGACGAAAGGTCGGCAGCGGCTGTCCGACAGCCGTTTTCTCTTCGGCAAATCCGGCTTTTCGGATGTCGCCGCCCAATTCCGCAATGGCACACATGGCTGTATGTGCCGGCGAGTATGCCGGAATCTCGTCTTCATGTTCAAAGCGGCATACAAAACCGTTTAAGCCCTCCGGCGGCAGCAAACACCGAGCCTTTGCGATAAGATCGCTGTAATACAGTGTCCACAGATTGTCAAACCGGTCGGTTTCGTAAAGCCGCTCCGGCATCCGATAATCGCCCGCACTGTAAAACAGCGTGGAAAAGGCGCGTTCAAAGGCACTGTCGGCGGCAAGACCGGTGCTGTCGAAAAAACGAACCGTAAAGCCGCCGTTTTTGTCATAGGCGATATAAAGCACTAAATCCGTGATAAAACGCATGGCGGCATAGCGTGCCATGGCTTCGAAGCCGCTTCCGAAATCATAGCTGCGAACGCCGGAGGCCTGCACGCCGCACAAAACCGTGCGGACAATGCGGTTGGTGGCGGCGTTGTCGTCGCCCATCACGCCGATGCGGCAGCCGGAGGCGCGCTTTTGCGCAAGCAGCGTTCCGGCGGCCACGCGTCCGATGCGCAAGAGATATTCCGGGTTTAAGCGTTCCTTGTCGCAGCGGATACCGGCATCGGAAAAGAGTAAGCCGTCTTTCCGGCCGACGCGGTGTGCCGGGAAATCGCTTCCGGCCACCGTCATGCCGCTGTGAACCGAAACGTATTTTGATAAGATGACGCTGTCCTCGATCACGGCACCGCCGCCGATGGCGCAGCCCTCCGAGGTCACGCAGTTTTCGCCGAGATGCGCGGCGCGTCCGATGAGTGTGCCGTAAATGCCGCAGCCGCTGCCGAGTGTGGCCTCTTGCGCCACGACCGAGCAAGCAATGTCGCATCCGTCGGAGATCACGGCACCGGCGCCGATGGAGGTGTAAGCACCGAGCTTGATGTTTTTGCCGAGCACCGCTTTTTCGGAAACATAGACGGGAGAATCGAATTCGATGCCGCGGTTTGCAAGTTCCTCCGGCGAAAGGCCGCCGCCGTCAAAGCCGGAAAGCCTGCCGTCTAATGCAGCGCAAACGGCGGCATAGTATTCGTCGAGATTTCCGATGTCATACCACACGCCGCTTGCTTCATATGCATACAGATCGCATTTTGCGGCAAGCAGCAGTGGAAACAATTGCTTGGAAAAATCGTATTCCGTGCCGGAGGGAACGCGCTGGAGGATTTCTTTTTTCAGAATATAAATGCCGGTGTTGACTGTGCCGGAAATGACCTTTGACCACGGCGGCTTTTCGGTGAAACGCTCGATGCGTCCTTCGCCATCATATAAAACCACGCCGTAATCCAGCGGATTTTCCGTTTTGTAGGTGACAATGGTCACATCGGCATTTTTCTCAAAATGAAAATTCAAAGCCTTTTTCAAATCGAAATCAAACGCTCCGTCGCCCGAAAGCACCAAAACGGTATCGCTCTCGCCGTCAAAGGCGTTTCGGACGGCACCGGCTGTGCCGAGCGGCTTCATTTCGCGCACATATTCGACCGACAGCTCGCCAAAACGGTTTCCGAGTGCTTCGACCTGCCACGGCAGATACATGGTGGTGACGCGCGCTTTTTGTATGCCGCAGGCGCGAATGCGGTCAAAAACCGATTCGAGGACGGTTTTTCCTAAAATTTTCAAACATGGCTTGGGCGTATCTTCGGTTAACGGCGCAAGGCGCGTGCCTTTGCCGCCGGCAAGCACGACCGCTTCGACGGTATGCCCAGAATAGACGGAGGATTCCATAAACGGCTTCGTTCCTTTCGCTGCCCGACCGCAAAGACGATACGGGTTTCGTTTGCAAATAGTATGCCGCCGAAAGGGAAAAATATGAGTCGTTTGTGTGATTTTTGCAAAAAAGTCTTGAAATGCGATTCAATATGCTGTATAATAAATAAAAAGGACAGGAGGCAGCGGATTCATGAAAAAGCTTTCGATACTATTTCTCTTACTTGCGGTTTTGTCGCTCGGCTGTTTGGCAGCAGAGGACAGCGCACAAAAGGTGACGCTTACCTACGATGCGGCCGAACAAGTGATCAAAGCCGAGATTTCCGTCCTTACGGGCGACGCGATCGTCGGGCATTTCGGCCTTTCGTACAACACGCAGAAATTGACGCTTGTAGCTTCCGATGCTTCGCCTCTGCCGACCGTCATTCCCGAAAAGGGCGCGGACGGCAAAAGCTACCTGACTTCGGTGGTGCAGGCGGCAAATAATGAGATTGTCGTGACGACCGAGTCCAATAAATCGGCGGATTTGCTTCTGCCGGTCGCCGGAAAGGTGCTTTTCGGCTGGTATGCCACCAAAAACGTCGAAGCGGTCACACCGTTGCTTGACGGCGGAAGAATCGCTGTCATTCGTTTCAAGCTTGCCGACGGCGTTACGCCGAACGACTTGAACAATACCGATCTTGTGCCGGTGTCGGCGGCAGATTGTGCCGGTGTTTCCGGCTGGTCGAACGGCATTATCGTAATCAATTCCCAAAGCAAAATTTTCACTTATGCGGCTGTGGAAGGCACGTCGGCTTTGCGCATTGCCGTGACGGCGGATTTTTCCGCCTATGGTGCCGCCGAAACGCCTCCCGAAAAAGACCCGACGCCGGGGGAGACAACACCGCCCGAACCGGATAAAGAGCCGGAAAAGGATCCGGCGGAGAACCCGGGAACCGATCCTGCCGAACAACCGGAAAAAGAGCCAGACAAAGAGCCAGATAAAGAACCGGACAAAGAACCGGACAAAGAACCGGACAATATCGGAGGAAACACCGGTGAATCCGGAAACACCTCTGTCATCGCAGAGCTTGATTTACAGGCACATACTTATGCGGAAAAAATCCGCTTTTTATGGCAAACGCCGTCGGAAAACGTGGAGTCGTATGCGCTTGTTTTAACCGACAGCGACGGACAAACCGTGCGCCGTGTCGAGAATCTTGTCGGTATTACAAAATCCGTGACGGTGGCCGGTCTTGCACCCGATTATCCGCTGACGGCTGAGCTTCGTGCGTATGACGCTTCCGGCAAAGAGCTTGCTGCCGCGACTTTATCCGTGCGTACCGGTTCTCCCGATGCCGATTCGCTGCCGGTGGCCTTCACCGTGACTTACGATGCCGGTATCGGTGAGTTTTACGGCTTTGAAAGTGAAGAAGTGCTGTTCGGTTCTTCGCCGACCAAAGCACCACGCGTGTATGCACCGGAAGGGTATACGTTTGCCGGATGGTCGATCGACGGTGAAGAAACGGTGGAGCTTTCAACGCTTCGTGTATATGAAGACCTGCGGTTGATTGCCGTGTATACCGTAAAATAGCCTTGCAGCGTGTTTTCGGGCATCACCGAGGGGGCCGAAATACCGACAGCCCCACCAGAAAAGGTGGGGCTGTCGGCATTCTGACTCACGGTGAAAATTTCGAAGAAAGGTATTGACTTTTCGGAGAAAAAGCATATAATATAGGTGTAAGGGCAAGACCTCAAACGGTTGCGCCCGCAATGTATTGATTGAACTAACCGCTACATTTGGACGTGTGGGCGGTTAGTTTACTTTTATCGTAAATGCTATCAAAAGTAGAAGGAAAAGCAAAACGAATCCTAGGTACTTCTTCATAGCCATCACCCCCTTTCGGGAGCGACGCAACCGCCGGTGAAACACCGCTAAGAGACCTTGCCCTGCCGGAAGTAATTCCGGCAGAGCCTATTACACATCAAATCATCCAATATGTCAATACCGCTTCCGCCGCCGTGAGCGGATTTTTTATGTCTGTTTGCTCCTTTACGCATTAAGTTGTTTTAGGCGTGTAACTAACCGCCGCGTTTTGACAATTTTAAGATTTGTCCTTATCTGTGTTGAATTATAGCAGTCTTATGTCGCAGTTAGTGAACACTTTTAGCATAAAAATAACGCCTGCAATTTGCAGACGTTTTTTTGAAATGATGAGAGATAATCTAATACCACATAATTGTCTTTGCTTCAGGAATGAATTCATCGTTTTCGGCAATATTAGCTAAATATGCACTTGCGTGTGCAATGTGCGATTCGCAATATTCATACCCATTCGGCAAAATGCACTTTATTATTTTTTTCATGCTGCAATCAAACCTTAATTTTCCTGGTATTTTGCTATCTTCGGGCAGAATATCGCACTCGATTATTCCATCATTCTTTTTTATATTTTGTAATCGAATCATAGAATTGTTTTGCCTCCTTTGAATAATTGAATTTTTCTGAAGCTAATAGATGGGCTTCGCTTTGAGTATACCCTTGTTTTACCAATGATTCTTCTAAAAGTTCGTGCTTCAGCAATGTTATATCGTGCGGTTTTTGCTTACCATCAATCAGACGTTTCCAACTTTCCGCCATCATGTAATCCGGCGCAAACCTTTCAAATTGTCCATTTCCTATGTCGTGTTCGTCAAAGAAAATGTAATTCTTGATTTCCCTTATCGCAGATTCTTTCAATCCTGTATTTTGCGAAATTGTTTCAACGTCATTTTTCATGGCTCGTACACTATCATAGTAAGATATAGCATGTTTTTCAGCCTTTTTGCTGTAAGGATTTCTTGCTCCGCTTACAGTTTCAGAAGTAATTATACCACCTCGATTTGCACCTGTCAACCCTGTGCCGCCCGGTCTGTATCCGCTTACCGACAAACATACGTTAAGCCTGTTTTTTGGAAAATCGACACCTGCAAGATGTTCATTCACATGAACCGATGACAACGAATGAATTTCCAAAGTGAATTCCGCTTTAATCTCTGTCGTGGAACTTACTTTGGAAATTCACTCATTGAAAACTCGTACAAGCCAAATATCTTTTTTGAAATATATCTTGAAATCAAGGCTGACCTGTGGTATAATACATTTAACTATGATTCGCCGAAAATCGGCACAACAAAGAAAGGTATGATTATAAATGAAAGCAAGACTTCCGAAGGGCATGGGCGGCGGCCCGCAGAATATGCAGGCCATGATCCGTCAGGCACAGAAAATGCAAGAGGATATGGAAAAACTGCAGGCCGAGTTAGACGAAAAAGAACATGAGGTTTCGGCCGGCGGCGGTGCCGTAAAGGTGAAGATCCGCGGCAACCGTGAGATCGTATCGCTTGAGCTGTCGGAGGATGTGGTTGATCCGGACGATATCGAAACGCTGCAGGATCTGATCATTGCCGCCGTCAACGAAGCCATTAAGACGGTGGACAAGCTCAATTCCGAAGAAATGAACAAGGTGACAGCAGGACTCAATGTCCCGGGACTGATGTAATATGAAAGTCGAACTTCTCGAATACACGCCCAATCCCGAACGCGTCATCGCGGCGGCGGCCAAGCTTTGCTATTCGGCCGTGGGCGTGGACGATATCATGGAAAAAATGACGCCGGAAAAGACCGAAAGCTTCATCGAAATGCTCATGACCTTAGGCCATGAAAGCCCGGTGGAGCACGTGTCGTTTACCTTTGCCATCGAGGGCGTTTCGCGCTCGCTGCTTGCACAGATCACCCGACACCGTATCGCGTCTTTCAGCGTCCAAAGCCAGCGTTATGTGGCCAAGGACAACTTTGACTATATCATTCCTCCGGCCATCGAAGCCATTCCCGAAGCCAAAAAGCTGTTTATCGAGGCTATGGAGCATGACCGCGAAACCTATAAAAAGCTCGGTGAACTGCTTGCCGCATCGCATGAAAACTGAGGCCGGAAAAGACCCGAAGGACGCGCAAAAGGCGGCCAAGAAAATGGCCAATGAGGACGCACGCTACGTGCTTTCTAACGCCTGCGATACCAAAATCGTCATGACCATGAATGTTCGTTCGCTCTATAACTTTTTTGCGCTCCGGTGCTGCGAACGCGCCCAATGGGAGATCCGGGCGTTAGCAACCGAAATGTTAAGGCTTGTCAAAGGCGTGTCGCCGGTGCTTTTCAAAAACGCCGGTCCTGCCTGTGTGCGCGGAAAGTGCGCCGAAGGCGGCATGAGCTGCGGCAAAGCGGCGCAAATACGGGAAAAATTCGCCAATCTTTAAGACGGATGCCGGAAAGAAGCGTGAGAACCATGCATATAAAAGATAAAATCTTACTTGACCAAAAAGGTTTGGAGCAACACGGGCCGATTACGATCGTCGCGTTCGGCGACAGCGTCACGCACGGCGCGTTAAACGGCGAGATCAACTACGAGACTGTGTACTGGAACCGCTTGCGGAAGAAGATTCTCGATGTGCGTAATTACGTGCCGGTCAATGTCATCAATGCCGGGATTGGCGGGATTACGGCTTCCGGCTCGCTCGGACGCATCGAAAGCCAAGTGCTTGCGCACAGGCCGGATTTAATCATCGTCTGCTTCGGCTTGAACGACGTGAACGACTCGTTGGAGCGGTATCTTTCTGCTTTGCGGACGATTTTTGAGAAATGTCTTGCAAGCGGCGCGGATGTCATCTTTATGACGCCGAATATGCTCAACACCTATGTCGCACCCGATACGCCGAGAGAGCACCTTGCCTATGCGGCTGTCACGGCCAAGTATCAAACCGAAGGCCGCATGGATCTGTATATGGAATCCGCCGTCCGTTTGGCGGAAGAAATGGGCGTTCCGGTCTGCGACTGCTACGCAAAGTGGAAAAAGCTTGCCGAAACCGAAGATACGACCATGCTTCTTATCAACCGTATCAATCATCCGACACCGGAAATGCATGAACTGTTTGCCGAGAGCCTTTTTCGGATGCTGTTTCCGGAAAAACCTGCGGCTGTACCCGAAAACGCAAGCACCATGCATGAAAGTGCCGTGCAATAACATCAATAGGAAAGAGAGAATCCTTTCATGGGATACTTACTCACCATCGAAGCACCCGACGCTTCGGGAAAATCCACGCAGAGCGACCTGCTTTGCCGAAAATTAAAGGAACGCGGCATACCGGTTTACGAACACCGCTTTCCCAATTACGGAAGCAATGCCTGCAAACCGGCTGAGGACTATCTTGCCGGCAAGCTCGGCAGCGATCCGGCCGATACGAGCGCATATGCGGCGTCGGTGCTTTTCGCCGTGGATCGGTATTTTTCCTACCGCACGGAGTGGAAAAAGGAGCTTGACCGGGCGGACAGCGTCGTCCTTCTTGACCGCTATACCACCTCGAACGCCATTCATCAGCTTGCCAAAATTTCGGATGCATCCGAACGAGTGGCGTTTCTCGACTGGCTGTACGACTTCGAATTCGGCAAGCTTGCGCTGCCGGTGCCTGACGACACGATCTTTTTGGATGTGCCGCCGGAGGTGTCGTTTGCCTTAATGAAAAAACGCGCCGAAGCCGATAAAGCCCATTTTACCGACATTCACGAAGCCAATAAAGACTATCTTGTGCAGTGCTATGAGGCGGCACGCTTTGCGGCCTCTTCCAAAAACTGGCATACGGTTGCCTGCACCCGAAACGGCGTTATGCGGCCGATAAACGATATCGGCGATGAAATATTTGCGTATGTTTCGGAAAGAATAAACGAAAAACGAAAGGAATCCGAATAAATCATGCTGTCCTTCTCCTCGGTCGAAACGCTTGACCGGCTTTCCTACCGCGCTCATGTCAAAGAAAGTGGATTTTTTACCAAAAGCTGCGAATATGCCTATGCCAACATCTATGCATGGACGGCCATGTATCAGACAAAATGGGCAAGCGGCGGAGGAAGCATGTATTTTCGAATGCGGCATGAGGACGAGGACTATTTTCTGTGTCCCGTCACTTCTCTTTCAAATTTTGAAAATGCGCTTGCCGTGTTGACGGAATACGAAAAAAAACGCGGCAGGGAAACCTTGAATTTTGTCTGCCTGCCGAAGGATTTCGCCGAAAAGCTGAAAGAGCTTCGTCCGGAGGTCACCCTCGAAGAAAACCGCGATGGCGCGGACTATCTGTACGAGAGGGAAAAGCTGGCCTCTTTTTCCGGCAAGGCTTTGCACGCCAAAAAGAACCATAAAAACCGCTTTTTGGCGTTATACGGCGATTCTTATGAATACCGCGTGATGACGCCGGACGATGTGCCGCTCTGCAAGGCGTTTAACGAAAAATGGTATGCCGCCAACCGCGCGTATACCGATTTTGAGTTTTCCAACGAACACATTGCCACGACCAAGTTACTCGATCATTTCGAAAGCTTAGGACTTGTGGGCGGACTTATCTTTGTCGGCGGCGAACTGCGCGCCTATACGCTTGCGTCGGATAATTACGACGGTGCGGACACGCTCGACGTTCACACGGAAAAGGGCGATTATGATACGGTCGGCGTGTATCCGACGGTCTGCTCGGAGTTTTTGCTCCACAGCGGCAGCGCGTACCGGTATGTCAACCGCGAGGATGACGTGGGCGATGAGGGCTTGCGGCAGTCGAAGCTGTCGTACAAGCCGGTCGCCATGGAAGAAAAATTTAACGCAACATTGATGCTCTGACAGGCGAAACATTTCGCCGTCCGAATGGGAGGTTGTTTTATGGTCTATGTATTTCTTGCCGATGGCTTTGAGGAGATCGAAGCGTTGACACAGGTGGATTATCTGCGCCGTGCCGGCATTGATGTCAAAACGTGCGGCATCGGAAAAATGCTTGTCGTCGGCTCAAAGAGAATCGGCGTGCAGGCGGATATGCCGCTCGAGGACGTAACGCTCGACAACGCGGATATGCTCATTCTGCCGGGAGGCCTTGGCGGCGTGAAAGGCATCTCGGAAAGTGCGCGCGCCATGCAGCTCATTCGCGAAGCCTATGCTAAGGGCATTCGGATATCCGCCATTTGTGCCGCTCCGACGATTTTGGCCAAATTAGGCCTTTTGAAGGGCAAAAAATGCGTGTGCTATCCGGATATGCTTTGCGAACTGGAAAAGGGCGGCGCGGTCGTTTGTGCCGACAGCGCAGTTGTCTGCGACGGATTGTTTATCACGGCGAAAGCGGCCGGCGCGTCGGAGGAATTTGCGTTTGCCATCATTGAGGCTTTGAAAAGCAAAGCGGCGGCCTTGAACGTGAAGGAGTCTATCTGTGCGCGATAGCAGTCGATGCGTTTCGGAAAAACGCGCCGAAAAGAAACGTATGCGGCAGGCGTATAAAGCCATCCGGGAGGGCCTTTTGCCGGAGGATAAAGCACGCTTTGATGCGTGTATCGAAAAAGCACTTCTTGACAGCATGAGCGTGCGGTATTCCGGAAAGATCCTTGCGTATGCATCGCTTGCGAGTGAGGTCGATACAATAAGCTTTTGCCGCAGCGTGCTTGCCTGCGGACGTGAACTGTATCTGCCGAAAAGCTATCCGGGCGGCATTATGCGCTTTTTTGCCGTCGGCAGCCTTGATGAATTGGAAAAGGGCGCATTCGGCGTGCTTGAACCGCGTGAAGCGGCAAACGAGTATGTACCGAGCACGCAAAAGCCGGATCTCTGCTTGGTGCCGGGCATTTGTTTTGATGTGTATGGCTATCGGATCGGCTACGGAAAAGGCAATTACGATCGCTTTTTAGCACACTTTACCGGCGTTGCGATGGGACTTGCCTATGAGGCGTGCGTCTGCCGCGACGCGCTTCCGATCGAAAAACGTACCGATAAACCCGTTGATTTTATTGTGACCGAAAAGGGGATAAACAAACGTGTCTGCCCGTAAAAAACGCGTGAGCTTTGACGAATTGGATGTCAATCCTTCGTATGTCGGCGAAGACAAAGACTCTTCGCCGGAATCCGAAAATAACGAAGAAAAGCCAAAAAAACAGCGGATCTATGCCTTTCGCCCGGCAAAAAAGAGAGTCGATGAAACCGATTCCAAGGTCTATGCCGTCGGCTTTATCCCTGTGTATGTCGTATTTGCCGTGTGCTTTGCATTGGCGGCCTTCCTTTTTGTTTTGTACCGTCAAGGGCTGTTTCAAAGCCTTTCCGAGCGACAGCACGCACTTTTGTATGCGTTTTTTCCGTGCGTGATTTTTCTTGTTCCGTCCATTATTTATGTGTTTGCCGTGCGGAAAGAGGGCTTTGCCGGTCTGCACGTCCACCGGTTTTCACCGGCGTTTGCGACCTTTCTGTTTTTGAGTCTTGCCCTCATGATCGCGGCTGTGGCGGCTGAAAAATTTTCGCTTGCCTGCTTTTTTTCAGGCCTTGCCGTGCGTGAGCCGGTGCGGCTTTCGTTTCAAAACGATTTTTTGATAAATCTGATTTTGTATGTCATCGTTCCGGTCGTGTGTGAAGAGCTGTTTTTCCGCGGCGTCTTGCAGACGGCACTTTCGGAGGCGGCAGGCGGCTTTGCAGGCATCACGGTTTCGGCACTTGCGTATGCGCTCATCTATTTTGATTTGGCAGGGTTCCCTGTATATTTGACGGTTGGCGTGCTATCCGGCATTTTGAGGCACGTCTGCGGTTCGGTCGTTCCGGGAATGCTTGTCCACGCCGTCTTTCGGTTTGTGTCGCTTACCTTTTCGGCACAGCTTTCGTTTATCGCGTCGGAACGCGCCGGCGGCTATTTTGTGCTGGTTGTGCTGGTGTTAGCCGTGTTTGTGTTTTTGCTATTCTATCTGAAAAGCTTGGAAATTGTATGTACCAAAAAGGCGGTATCGGTGCTTGTCATGCAAAACGATACGCAAAAAGCGGAAAATGACCGGCAAACACCGGCAGAAAGCGAAAACCTTGTGGTTTTCCGTTCCAAGCCGTTTCGGCTGACAGCCGAGACCGGCTATACGTTCCATAAATTCTGGCGCGTGCTGTTTTCACCGGCACTGATTTTGGCGTTTGTGGCGTATGGTTTAATTCTGTTTTTGTGAGAGTTCGCGTCGGAAAGCGGCGCGATTTGTGAGGAACTATGGAGATAATTCGAAGCGGCGCGTGCTTATCCGAACCAAACGTGTTGGCACTCGGCGATTTTGACGGCGTCCACTTGGGACACCGAAAACTGCTTGAAACGACGGTACGTCTTGCGGCGGCTATCGGCGGAAGGGCAGGCGTATATACCTTTCGCATCAACACCAAAAAAATGCTCGGCGCGAAGGATTTTTCGCTTTTGACCACCGATGCCGAAAAAAACGAATTGTTTGCGGCAGCGCGCGTCGATTTTGTCTGTGCGGACGACTTTGAAGCGGTGAAGGATTTTTCGCCCGAAGAATTTTGTGCGTATTTGACGAAGCGTTTTGCACCGCGTGCCGTGGTGTGCGGCGAAAACTTTACATTCGGCAAAAATGCGTCGGCCGGAAGCGATTCCCTGCGCCGCCTTATGGGCACATATGGCTGCAAGGTCGAGATCGTGCCGAGCGTTGTGCTTGACGGTGTTTGCGTTTCCTCCACCGAGGTGCGCCGTTTGATTGCCGACGGTGATATGGAAAAAGCGCGCCGCTTTCTCGGCTATGATTATTTTATCCGCACCAAGGTGGTGCACGGCGCAGAGCTTGGGCGAAAACTCGGTTTTCCGACGGTCAATCAGTTGGAATACAGCGGCAAAGCCGTGCCGAAATTCGGCGTGTATGCGTGCCTTTGCCATGTGGACGGAAACTGTTTTCCGGGCGTGGTCAATGTCGGTGTGCGTCCGACCGTATCGGCCGGGATCTCCCATCCGCCGGTGGTTTTCGAAACGCATATTCTTGATTTCAAAGAGGATTTGTACGGCCGTGATATCACGGTTTCGTTCTGCAAAATGCTGCGCCCGGAAAAGAAATTTGCGTCTTTGGACGAATTGCAGGCCAATGTTTTGAAAAATATCGATCAAACAAGAGCCTATTTTCAAGAACATCCGGAGCTTTTACGGGATGAGGAGGGTCGGCTGTGAAGAAACGAAAAGTGGGCATTTTTCTCTGCCTTTGCGCGTTATTCTGCTTGCTTTGTGCGGCAGAAGAGACGTTTCCCGAACGCTTATATAACGGAAAATCGTTTGTCGAATATGCTGGTACGAGCGATGTCCCGGAGGTGAACGGGTACAGCGCGTATGTGTACAATGTCGAAACCGGCAGTGTGATGTACCAAAAAAATCCGAACGACGTTGTCTATCCGGCTTCCACCGTTAAGCTTATGACCGCGATTGTAGCGTATGAAAACATTCCGGAGCTTTCCGCTTTGATCACCGCCTCCGGCTCAGCCGTTCGTGCCGCACGAGGTACGAATATGGCTATTAAAGAGGGCGAAACGTTCACGGCGGAACAGCTGTTATACGGGTTGTTGGTGACGGGTGCCAACGATGCGGCCAATGTGCTTGCGGAATATGTCGGCGGCAGCATTGAGAACTTTTGTCAAATGATGAATGAGAAGGCGGCTGCTATCGGAGCGGCATCCACGACATTTGTCAATCCGACCGGCATTCATGACGCATCCATGGTGACAACGGCACGGGATATCGCCGTCATTGCCCGGTATTTTTACTATATCAATCCGCTCTATGAAATGAGCTGTACCACGCGTTACATCGTTCCGCCGACGCCGCAGACCTCGCGCCAGCGCGTGCTGTTAAACCGCAATCTGCTCATTTCGCGCGTGCGTTCGGATAAGTATTATTATGCTGCGGCCAAGGGAATGTCGCTCGGCAATACGCCCGAAGCCGGAGAATGCATTGTCACGAGTGCCGTCGATGAATCGGGCTTGACCTATATTTGCGTGATCATGAACGCGTATGCCGATGAGGAGTCTAACCGGGCGTGTACCGACGCGGCGGCATTGCTTTCCATGTGCTTGAACAATTTTGCGTACACGACCGTTTTGTCGCCAAAGACGCTGATTTCGGAGCTTCCGGTGCATTTGGCGGTGGATACGGATTATGTGACGTTATTGCCGGCAGAGGAATTGAAGGCCTTGCTGCCGAAAGAGTTGGATTTCGCCGCCGATATCTCTACCGAGCCGCGTGTGAGTGAGGATTTTGCCATCGCTCCCGTCAAGGAAGGCGAAGCGTTCGGCGAAGTGGTTGTGAAGTATAAGGGCGAGACTGTGCTCGGCAATGTAAAGCTTGTTGCCAGCCAAAGCATCGATAAAAGCAACGTGCTGTATTTTTTGGACAGAGCCAAACGCGTGGTGCTCGGCGAATGGTTTCGTGTGTTTGTGATTGCAGCGGTTGTGCTATTTGGAATCTATTTTGCACTGTCGGCAATTGTCTTGCGCAAAAGGCATCGCCGCGGCAGACGGTAAGCGGTCTTACCGATGCGGCAAAATAGAAATAATATTTTTATTGACAAAACGAAGGAACTGTGCTATACTTATTCTGCCACAAAAAGTGGCAACGGAATAAGCACCTTTAGCTCAGTTGGTCAGAGCTACCGGCTCATAACCGGTTGGTCCGGGGTTCGAGTCCCTGAAGGTGCACCAAAATCGGTAAGTATGAAGATGCTTGCCGATTTTATCTTTTTTGTAAAAGCGGTTTTGCTTTGCTTGTGTGAACAAAAAAACGCCGCAAGCAAACTCACGGCGAAAATTTCGAAGAAAGGTATTGACTTTTCGGAAAATAAGCATATAATATAACTGTAAGGGCAAGACCTCAAACGGTTATGCCAAAGAGTATTATTTGAAAAATAACGCTACATTTAGCAGGTGGGCGTTATTTTTTTATGGATAGAACCAACACAATAAGTGCCAGCAGATACATCATGATGTAGACGTATTCCATAAGCTATCACCTCCTTTCATGGAGATGATGGCACAACCGCCCTTCCACCTTTCTTTCGGAGAAAGGTGGAGCCAAAGAACTCGAAACAGAAGAACTTTCTTTCAAGTTCAGAATGAGATCTCGCCCTGCCGGAATTGCTCCCGGCAAGGCCTATTATATATCAAGATTCCCTCGCTGTCAACACGGTTTTCCGTGAAAGCCAACTTCTGCAAGTATGCCAAAAGCCTGCCATAAGACGTTCTTATGGCAGGCTTTTCCTGTTACAACCTTAATTCTGTCGGTCTTGGTTCACTTCAATACGCTGATAGCATCGGTTATGGTCTTTTCGAGTGCTTGCTTGCCGTATTTGTCAACCTCGGCCTTATTCTTTTCACCGTGTGTCAGACAGCCGGCACCGCCGATACAGCCGCCCATGCAGGCCATACCTTCGATAAAGTTTCCGTCAAGCACGCGCTTGGACGCTTTGAGAAGTGCCATGCGGCAGGCTTCGATGCCGTCACACGGAACTGCTTTGAGATCGAAATTGTCGATGCCCTGTTCCTTCAACGCTTGGGCAACCGCGTCGGACAGACCGCCGCTGCGCGCAAAAATGCGTCCATAGTACGAAGCGTTGTCGAGGACATCCTCGCCGAGCGTTGTAATGTCGATATCCTTGCTGTCAAACAGCGCCTGCAATTCCTCAAAGGTGATGACGCAGTCGATATACGGACGCACCGTCTCCTTTTGGAATTCCATCTTTTTGGCGGTACACGGACCGACAAACACAATCTTGCAATCCGGCTCTTTTTCCTTCATATAGCGCGCAATGGCTCCCATCGGTGAGAGATTGTGCGATATGTACGGCGCAAGATCCGGAAATTGCTTCTTGACATAATCCACAAACGCCGGACAGCAGGAGCTGGTAAGAAATCCTTTTTCGGCAAGCTCTTTGGCTTCCGAAAAAGCGACCATATCCGCACCGAGCGCCGCCTCAACGATGGTATAGAAGCCGAGCTCCTTCATGCCGGACAATACCTGCCCGAGCTTTGCATAGGTAAACTGACTCGAAATGGACGGTGCAACAACGGCATATACCTTGTATTTCGTGTTGTTTGCACTCTTTTTGAGCATATCGATGGCGTTTAAGATAAACGATTTATCGGTGATCGCGCCGAACGGGCATTGGTACACGCACGCGCCGCAGGAAATGCATTTGGAATTGTCGATCGAGGCCGCCTTGCTTTCGCTCATGCGGATGGCCTTGACCTTGCAGGAGCGTTCACACGGGCGTTTGTAGTCTAAGATCGCACTGTAAGGGCAGACCTTGGCGCACGCGCCGCATTCGACGCATTTGCTTTTATCGATGTGTGCTTTCTGCTGGTGGTCGAACGTAATCGCACCGCGCTTGCAAACGTCTTCACAACGGTGAGCCAAACAGCCGCGGCAGGCATCGGTGACCTCATAGCCGCCCATCGGGCATTCGTCGCAGGCAATATCGATGACCTCGATCACATTGGGATTGGTGACATCGCCGCCCATGGCGATTTTGACGCGTTCGGCGAGAATGGCGCGTTCCTTGTAGACACAGCATCGCATGGTCGGCACTTTTCCGGGTACAATGGTCTTCGGAATATCGAACGCACCTTCGAGCAGTTTATCCTGCCAGGCAAGCCGCGCGACCTCGCGAAGCACCTTGTATTTCAGATACTGTATTTTTGTATCGAATTTTCTCATGGGTTTTCTCTCTCTTTCTTGGGGCAGACCGCTTCGAGCGGCTTATTTGTATACAGATATCTTAAAAGTAGCTGACCTTCACGCGCTTTCCCATTTTTTCAAGGCATTCGGTAAGCTCGGTGACAAGCTGCATTTTGATGCTGAAATTGATCGGCAGATCGGGATTCTGATGTGCCGGGTTGATGGCGCGGCCGACAAAGAAGTTGATATCGGTGGCTTCTTCGAACAAAAGCCGGCAGATGAGCGACGCACCGTCGCGCTTGCAGCTCCATTCGGAATAAGAATTGTTGTCTTTGATATAGTTCTTGGCGTATTCCAACACGCGGTTGATGGTGATGACACCTTCGGTGACAAGATCCGCACCTTCAAGGCTTGCCGTCGGCGGAATATCCTTGTCCGCAAAATCAAGATTGACGCGTAACGGCTTTCCTAAGAACTTCGCGGCAATCGACGAAGTTGTGCCGCCGCAAATAATGTGCTTGCCTTCTTTGGAGAAGAATAAGGACATCATCTTGCCGCAGTCGTCACGGTTGGAGGGCGGCCCGAACAGAATGTTCATCGGCTCGCGCTTGCGGATGTGTACGGTGCAGACGGTGGCATCGTCCGCCGGCTTGCCGCCGTACAGCTTGTTGACCTCATCGAGAAGCAGCGTGGTTAACGTTTTTGCCGTGTAGCCGACAAAATAGAAGGTTTTCATAAACTCGATGATGTCTTCACGTTTCCAGCCGAAGTTGAGCGACATACCAACGCCGGCGTGCGGACAGCCGTCGCTCATGGCGATAAAAATGTCGTTTTCCTGCAAATGCACGTGCGACTTGTAGATCTTTTTGCCGCCGATGTTCATTTCGATTTCGGGATATTCCACGTTTTCGCCGTCACGCAATAAAATCACGTGCGGATTGTCGTATTGAATGATTTCGGCGTTTTCGTTGTTGACAATATGGATAATGGTAAACGTGGAATAGGCGACCTTGCGTTCCGAACAGATCGGAAGCGTGGCGGCAATGGTTTCCACGCAATCCTCAATGGAGAGGCCGCTTGCCATCATGGTGGAAATGATTTTGGAAGTCAACGTGGAAAGAATGCTGGCCTTGACACCGCTGCCGAGTCCGTCGGCAAGAACGATGATGGTGGAATTCTCATCCGGTTCGAGAATGTCCACGTGGTCGCCGCACAGCTGTTCGCCGTCATGATTTAAGCTTTGCCAGCCGATATCGACACAGAGATCATTCATCTTTGATCGACTCCTTTAACTTGGTAAGCGCAATTTTTGTTTCTGCGGCGGTTTCACCCAAAAGGGATGCAATCTCTTGGACAATGCGCATTTGCTTGTCCACCACCTTGTCGGCGATTTCCACCGTTTGGCTGCGCATGGAATCTTTCTTTTCGCGCAGTTCCTCCTCCTCGGTGACATCCTTTAGCATACAGATGATGATGTGAAATTCGCGGTCATAGAGAACCGTTTCATCCACATAGCGTTTGTATTCGGCAAGATAGACACGTCTGTCGTAAATGTTGTGTCCGGTGTTGCTGACATCCACAAAGGCCTTGGGATCCATAATGCGGATGACCGGCTCGCCGAGCACGTCGGATTCTTTGGAAATGTTGAGAATCTTCATGGCCGAGCGGTTGATCTGCTGCACCTCGAAATTCTCGTTGATGACCAAAATGCCGTTGGGCGTGTTGTTGATGATGTAATCCGAGAAGTTTTCGGCACGCTCCATAAGGAAAGGCAGACACATGGAAATTTCGGCTTTGCCCTTGCAGACGGCAATCGCTTTTTCCCGGCACGTGTCGTAGCCGCACGAGCCGCAGTTCAGCTCAAGTTCCGGCTTTGTCTTGCCCATCTGCCGCAGCACGGCGAAGATCTCTTGCTCGGTAGGTTCTTCGCCCTCTTGCGGAATAAGCGGCATGGGCTTGACAAGCTCTGCCGAATCCGGCATATCAAAATCAAAATCTTCGTTTCCGGCATATCCGGTGACATCGATATAGCCTTTGATCTGCGATTTATGCTGTTTTTCCATGACCGGGCCGCCGATGCAGCTGCCGGTACAGGCTGACATTTCGATAAAGCAGCGGTGCAGCTTGCCGTCGGCAATGTCTTTTAAGGCCGCAATGCAGTTTTCCGTGCCGTCGATGGCAATGTATGTATAGTTTTTGCGGTCGAGCGTCATGCTCTTTAAGATGCCGCCGGTGGTCGGAAACAGACGGGTCTTGGATTTTTCCGTATGGTCGGGCTTTTCTTCGGGAACAATGCCTTTTTCCTTGAACATTGCCGACAGCTCTTCAAAGGTCAATACCGCGTCGGCATAACCTTCGTAGCGGTCAGCTTCATCCTTTTTGGCAACGCACGGGCCGATGAACACGACCTTTGCGTCCGGATGACGCTTTTTAATGTCGGCTGCGTGTGCCTGCATGGGCGAAAGCACATCGGCAAGGAAAGGAAGCACTTTGGGGAAATGCTTTTGAATGAGTAAGTTTACCGAATGGCAGCAGGAGGAAATGAGAATATCGCTCGAGCCTTCGGCTAAAATGTGCTCATATTCGGTCTTGACGATTGCCGCGCCGACCGCGGTTTCCTCGGCATCGGTAAAGCCGAGCTTTTGCAAAGCCTCGCGCATACCGTCAATGCCGATTCCGTCATAGTTTGCGGCAAAGGACGGTGCAAGCGATGCATAAACGTTGCCGTCCTGCAGCAGCACCTTGACCTTCTCGGTGCTGTCGACCACTTCTTTGGCGTTTTGCGGACAGACGACAAAGCATTGTCCGCAGAGAATACATTCATTTTCCACAATATGAGCCTGACTGCCCGAAAAACGGATGGATTTGACCGGGCAGTGGCGAATACATTTATAACAGTTTTTACAGTTTGATTTTTTAAGCTTTAAAGCTTCCGCCATAGGTGGTTATGCTCCCTTCCGCATAGCGTTATGTGCGATTTAAGTAAAATATTTAAGCGTGGCGATACCCTTTGCGGGTAAGATAGACGTCAGCCGGCGTGAGCCAGTCGGTCTGGAGAATGTCAAAGCCGCGTTCGGCAAGCCAGCCCCAGCCGGTATCCGGGTCTCCGGCTATCGCGACGTCGTCGGTATGATGCGCGGAAATCACGGCACGGTAATCGTAAACGATCGGATTCACCCACACGGCAAGACCGTTTTCATGCATGAAATCAAGATATTCTTTTCCGGCGACCGCTTTTTTCTCCGAATCAAAGAGAACCTCCGCGCCGGCAAGCGTGATCTTTCGCTTCAAAAGCTTTTCACTTACCGAATCGGTGTCCGATACAATCGGCATATACATAAAATCCGGCGCAACGCGTTCAAGCTCGGCAAAATATTTTTCCTCCGGCGAGGTCTTGACAATGACCTGTTCCTCCATGCCGAGACGCCGGATAACCGCCGAAATTTCCGGCATAGCCGTCCAGAATTTATCGACGTTGATAAAGCAGCGTCCTTTCAGGCGCGCCATCACGTCATAAAATGTGCTTACCGGATAGGTGGTCGGCACGTCATCAAAATTGCGGTAACGCAGCTTTTCCACTTCGTCGCCTGTCATGTCGGCAATGGGCTTTTCCGAACCGAGGTGCGGGCGCTCCATGCCGGGATGAAAACAGTATAGCTTGCCGTCCTTGGAAATGCTCACGTCAAGCTCGACAATGTCCGCCCCGAAAGCGATAGCCGCTTCATAGGCTTCGACCGTGTTGCAGGGAATATTTCCGGCGGAAATACCGCGATGTGCGGCAAGGAGAATGCGTTTTTTTGCCAGTGCGGCTGTAAGAGAATTCATGTTTTTATAAGTCCTTTTTAAAATGCGGTTCGGATAAGCCTAAAGCTTTGCCAAAACTTCTTTGTTGAAAAATTCTTCGGTGGTTTCCGGCGTCAGCGAATGAAACGCGTCGTCGAGAAGCACGCAAACGCCTTCCTGACATCGGCCAAGGCAAAAGGTGCCGGCAAGCTCAACTTTGTCTTTCAAATCGTGCTCGGCGATCTTTTCCTGGAGCAGCTCAACTACCTGCCGCGAGCCCTTGATATGGCAGGAACTTCCGATACAAACGGTGATTTTCATGGTTCTGTCATTCCTTTCTTGTGCTGCAACGTTCTTCACAAAGCAGTCACGTTGCTTTTTCATATAATCTAACTATAATTATACGAACTTTGCCGATGTTTGTCAAGCAAAAAAACGGATATCCTTCAAAAATGTTAAAGAAAAAACAAGCTGTGTTTTTTCACTGAATACGGCTCTGCCGCACGCCGGAAAAACCGACCTGCGGCGGAGAAAACATTTGATTTGTGTGCTGATTATTCGTATTCCACGACGTTGACCCACGAGAGCAAGAAGTCGCGCTCTTCGGGCTTGCCTTTGACGGACTGGGAAGCGGCAACGATCGGAAGCCACTTTTGAACGTATTGCTTAGCGGTGTCGCTCTTTTTGCAGAACAGGTCAAGATACTTGTCTGCCTTTTCGCGGTCGCCCTCCAAGCAGAAGAGCAGATAGGTGCGTGCTACATCGGCTGACGCGTTGCCTTGGGTGGCATGCGCCCAGTCGAGGATATACAGCTTTCCGTCTTTGGTAACGATGATGTTGGACATATTGAAGTCGCCGTGGCAGACCTTGTCATGCTTCGGCATGGATTCAAGGCGAGTGTGAAGCTCATAGCGCGTGGTGGCATCCAGGTCGGTCTGGGTGATCTTACGGTTCATTTTGTCTTTTAATTTGGTCAAAAGAGGTGCTTTTTTGGAGTGAACGAGAAGCTGTAAATCCACAAAGCGATCCAAATATTCGTCGAACTTGCTGGGATTTTCTTTGACAAGCTCCGCCATGGTTTTGCCTTCGATATATTCGGTTACAATTGCCCATTTACCGTCAACCATGGTCACTTCAAGCACCTTCGGAATGGCAAGTCCGGTTTCCTCGATACGTGCTTGATTGAGGGCTTCGTTTAAGATGTCCGCCTTGGAGTAGTCGGAATCGAACACTTTGATCACACGGTCGCCGTCGCGGTAAATGGTTTTACCGGTACGCACGGCAATAATTCTGTCAAGTTTCATACTGATGCATCCTTCCTAAAAATCTCTTATTCTCAAGTGGGAACGGAGTTGCTTAAATTACGTCGTGCTTGCCGTAGTAGGCGTTGAGGTACATACCCTTGATTTCGCTCATGAGCGGATAACGCGGGTTGGCGCCGGTGCACTGGTCGTCGAAGGCCTGCTCGGTCATTTCGTCAAGACGTGCAAGGAAATCGGCTTCATCCGGCACATAGTCGCGGATGGTCTTCTTGATGCCGACGCGTTCCTTGAGAGCGTCGATGGCGGCAATGAGGTTTTCGAGCTTTTCGGTGTCGTTCTTGCCCTTGATGCCGAGATAATCGGCCACTTCGGCGTAGCGTGCAAGCGTGTGCGGATGGTCATACTGCGGGAAGGTACCCATCTTGGTGGGAACTTCGGCAGCGTTGAAGCGCAGAACCTCATCGATCATGAGCGCATTGGCAACGCCGTGCGGCAGATGATGGAACGCGCCGAGCTTGTGCGCCATGGAGTGGCACACGCCCAAAAATGCGTTGGCAAAGGCCATACCGGCCATGCAGGCGGCGTTTGCCATGTTCTCACGAGCCTTGGGATCCTTCCCGCCGTTTTCGTAGGCGGAGGGCAGGTTCTCGAAAATCAGCTTCAGGCTCCGCAGCGCCAGACCGTCGGTGTAGTCCGTGGCCATCATGGAGGCGTAGGCTTCCAGAGCGTGGGTCAGTACGTCAACGCCGGAAGCGCTGGTCAGACCTCTGGGCTG
>URCT01000032.1 GCA_900546385.1 uncultured Eubacteriales bacterium
TTTGATTTTCCGAAAAGCTCGGAGAAAATAAAAAAATCTGTCCCAAATAATCGGGACAGACAAATCTGCGATACCACCCGAGTTGATGTTCATTATCCGAACATCCGCTCATTTCTCATACACCATCATGTATGCACGCTTGTTAACGCAGTGTGTTCTGCGTCGGCCATACCGGAAATGCAATCATTTCTTTCCTGCCGCCCTCAAAAGCCCATTCACCATAGCCTCGTGTACCGCATTTCCACCAACAGCGGCTCTCTATGCCCGTAGGATACGATTACTTACTCTTTCTCAACGGTTTGTTTTGATGTTGGCGTTATTATAGCACGACAAAATGGGTTTGTCAAGCACTTTTTTGGATTTTTTTCATTTTTTGCATTTCTGTCGGTTTTTGACGAAAAAAGCCATTCTTCTTTGTATAATTTATCCAATTGCCGCAGGATTTTCAAAAACTCCTTCTGCCTTGCATGAACTTTTTCCAAATGGAAATACTTCTTTTGTAGACAAAACAAAGGGAGGTTTTCCGAAACATGGCAATGCGCGGCGGAAAAGTGGAGATATGCGGCGTCAACACGGCGGACTTAAAGGTGTTAAGCGCAAAAGAAAAAGAAGAGCTGTTAAAACGGGTTGCCGAGGGCGATAAAAAGGCAAGGGAGGAGCTGATAAACGGAAACTTAAAGCTTGTGTTAAGCGTGATCCGGCGTTTTACCGGACGCGGCGAAAACCCGGATGATTTATTCCAAGTCGGCTGTATCGGTCTTATCAAGGCCATTGACAATTTCGATTTGTCGCACGGCGTGAAATTCAGCACCTATGCCGTTCCGATGATCATCGGCGAGCTGCGGCGGTATCTGCGCGACAATACACCCATCCGCGTGAGCCGTTCGGTCAGGGATCTTGCCTACAAGGCCTTGTCGGTCAAGGATGAGCTTGCCGCAAAGCTGTCCCGAGAGCCGCGCATCGAGGAGATCGCCGCCAAAATCGGCGTGCCGAAAGAGGATGTGGCGCTTGCTTTGGATGCCATTGCCGATCCGGTGTCGTTATACGAGCCGGTTTACAGCGAAAACGGCGACAGCGTGTATGTCATGGATAAGGTGTGTGACACGGCCAATACCGATGAAAGCTGGTTAGAGAACATTGCCATTTCGCAGGCCATCGGCAAGCTTTCGCCGCGTGAAAAGCGCATTATCATGCTGCGCTTTTTCGAAGGCCGCACCCAGATGGAGGTCGCAAAGGAGATTTCCATCAGCCAAGCACAGGTATCGCGGCTCGAAAAAGGCGCGTTGGAGCGCATTAAGAAGGATTTACGGTAATGGAAAAAGCAAAAACGGCAGAACAAACGAAAGATGAGCGGCAGGTGCGCTTCTCGGTATCCGCGGCCGCCCGGCGCACGTTTGTGTCCTTTGCGCTGTATGCGGTGTTGTTTGGCCGAATGCGGCTGATAGCCGGTCTGCTTGCGGCAATTCCGTTTTTGTGCGGGTTGCTTTTCTTTGAGGGCAAAACGAACGTACGGCGGCTGCTAACGGCACTTTTGCTGTCAATTCCGTTTTTGAGCCTGTCGCTTATTTGGTTGTGTGCTTTTCGCGTGTATACGCTTGCGGCATGGCTTGTGCCGTGTTTGGTTTCAGCCGCCGCATTTGGTGCGGACGCGTGGTATAAACAGCGTGCAAAAGCCGATCGGGCAGTGCTTTTACGGTTTGTGCTTGTGACGGCGGTGTTGTACAGCTGCCTTTTGACGTGATGCGCGTACATGAAAAAATCCCGAAGAACAGCTTTTGCCGTCCTTCGGGATTTGGTTTTACAGCGTGATCGGTTCGCCTTTGGGGATTTTCACCTGCTGTCCGTTCCAAACGAGCGTGCCGCCGTCCAATTCGGAAAGCACTGTGATCTTTCCGTTTTCATAGGAAACGCGGATATTGCCTTTTTCGGTCGGAACAACGCCGGAAAACTGTTTGTATTTTCCGGGATTGGGTGCAACGGTATAGGTTTCGTAAGCCGGAGAGGTGGCGCAAACGCCGAGACAATACCGTCCCAAGAAATAGATCGGGCCGCACGACCATGCGTGGCAGAGCGATTTTTGGAACGCGCCGCCGTACATCCCATAGCATTCGGGAATACCGTAGTTCGGGTCGTATTCCTCCCAAATGCTGGTAGCACCGAGGCAAAGCATTTTGCCCCAATAGGAATCGAGCATATTCTGCGCGTATTCGAGCTGTCCCATGCTGCAAAGTGCCATAAGCTCATACAGCTTGAAATACGGCGTCGTGATCGGCGTGATTGCGTCGTTTAACAGCACATTTTGCAAAATGCGTTCTTTGGTCGGCGCATCCACAAAGTCAAACAGAATGGCAAAGATGTTGGCGTGGCGCGAAATATGGTTTTTGCCGGAGGTAAAGCTGTCGATAAAGGCAGAGTGGCTGTCATCCCAAAAGTGCTGCAGGATTTTGGCTTTTAATGCGTCGGCACGAGCCATATGCGCCTCTTTCGGCTTGTCAAGCAGCTTGCACAGCTTCGCCATGGTTTGTTCCGTCTGCCATAACAGAATCTGCTCGGCACAAAGCGGGCCGTCCTTGTCGATATCCGACCAATCGATGAAAATCCAATCGCCCGGCCTTTGCACGACAAAGCCGTTTTCGTCCAAACGGTTCACGAGAAAGGTGTATAACGCCATGATTCTGTCCCACATAAATTCGACAAACGCCTTGTCGCCGAACGAGTGGTAATACTCCCAAACCGAGATGAGCATATACATGGTATAATCGTTTATGGTATTGACGTGGCGCACCGGCGTTTCCTTTGGGATAAGTGCCGTGATCGTCCGTTTGCATATCTCGCGGTCGGCAAACAGATAGTCGCTTATCATAAACGACTGTCTTGCGTCGCCGCCCCATACCCAACGGTCGCGTTTGATGCCGTCGATAAAGAATTCGCGCGAACACAGATGGAACGTATACGCACAGGTGTCCCATATTTTGCCGACGGTCGGGTCGTCGCAGGAAAAGCTGCCTTTTTCCGCAATCGGCAGGTATTCGTACAGTGCGTGAATCTTCACGTTTTCCAAATCCTTTGGATTGTCGGCGCGCAAATGCACAAAGCGGAACGCGCGCGGCACAAGAGACGCTTCGGGCTTGCCGCTTATCGTTTCCCAAAGATAGCATTTCTTTTTGTCGGCAAGCGCTTCTTCGCGGCTTTCGCCGTAAAACACGCCGGTTTCGGCAGATTTTTCCAGTCCCGAAAGCTCAAGCTTTGCAAAGGTCTCCTTGCCGAAATCGTACAGAATGCCGCCGTCGCACGCTGTTTTTGACACAGCGTCGATGCGCTCGTAGGCAAACGGAAAGACTTCGGGATCATCGTCTTCGTTTGTGTAGGCCGGTTCGCAGGCCGCCGGATAGTCTTTTAAGTCGTACCGGTGTGCATGAAAGTTCTCATCGGTCACAAGATAGGGACTGTTGATGTAAATGCTGGGAAGTCCCTTATCCGTGCCGACAAAAACAGTTACCTTATGCTTTCCGGCCGAGAGCGGAATTTCTGTATCCGTCGGATAAAACGGCAGATTGTCCACGCGGATATGCGCTTTTCCGTGTGCGCGGACAACAAAGGATGTGTCCTCCGGCACTTCCAAGGTGCGGGAAAACTCCAAATACGGATATACGGCCGAATACGGCCAATGCGCCGGGTGCGAAAAACCGTATTCCTCACGGCGCAGATGTAATTTCAGATTATGGTATACCTCAAAATCGCCGGGATACCATATCCATTTGGCTTTACTCATGCGTTTTGCTCCTTGTCCTTTTTTGCATACACTTCGATAAACGGCGATTTGAGAATGCCCATGTCGGAAAGCTGATATTCATACGCCCACGAAATGCCGCCGGAGTACCAATAATCCGGGCCAATCCATTTGGCGTGTGAGCAGTTGTGCAGTGCACCGAACGAATTCTGCCGCGTGCCGAACAGCGTCAGCTCTAAGGTGTGTGCGCCTTTCTTGACGTCCGGAAGCTTTAAGAGATACGGCGAAAGCACAATGCGGCCGACCTCTTTGCCGTCAAGACGCGCCCCGATGAGCGCACCGCGGTACAGATCGCTGCGGATAACAAGCTCGCCGTCGCGTGTTACGTCAAGCGGCAGCTTGTAGGTGATGTTTGCGCCATAGAACGGCAGTCCCTGGTGTACGACCGAGCCGAACGCAAGCTTTTCCGGCTTTTTCGTGATGACCGCTTCGCAGCCGTTTACACGCACGCCGAAATCGCCGAGAAGGAAGTAGTTTTCAAGGCTGACGCGCTTACCGATGGGTGCTTTGACAAGCAACACGTTCTTGCCTTTTTTCAAGGCCGGAAGCGGCATGGTGTGAATGGCTTTGTCGGTGAAGTAGCCGTCCTTTACGACCGGAACGATCTCGCCGTTGAGCGTGACCTCGCAGGCCTCCTCGTAAGCAAGCTTGCACGGAACTTCGACTTCGCTCTCAAATTCAAACTTCAAGAGCGGAAAAACGGTGATGGTCTCTTCGGGAATCTGCCACGGCTGTTTGTCGTAGCCGCTTGCCATGGGATAGTTTAACTTGCGGCGCAGATAGATGTCAAGCCGCAGCATTTCGTCAAGTCCCGAATAGGTCTTGCCACCGTCCTCCGAAAGACGCGCCATATCGAGAACAAATACGTTCGGTTCGTCTAACGTATAGTCCACGCCGGTGCGGAAATCGATGGTCTGCACGCGTTCTTTTTCGGGTTCTGCCGCTGAAATCACGCCGATGGCAGCCGATTCCTCCGAAAGCTTTAATAACAGGCTGTCAAGCTCATATAAGCGATAGCGGATGACCGTATTGCCGTTTTTGTGTGCAAAGCTTGCCGGTTTTATCTCGCCGGTGAGGGTGTCGTAAATCTGCGGGAAATACGTGCCCTTGACCGTGATGGTGATATCTTGGGCGGAAGCGCTTCCGGGTGTGTTCCACGGAACCGGGTTTGGCTTTCTGCCGTGCGCAATGAATAAGAACCGGTCTTTGCCGTCGTTGCGCAGCTGATAGAGCAGATTGTCGGTAAGCTCGCCGTTTTGGTTGCGGATGGAGATCTCGCGCACATCTTCGAGTGCTGCAAGAAGCGACCGCGTCGAGAAGGTGATACGCTGCGATTTTTCGTAAAGCGCACGCGGCTTATCCGATTCCACCGCGTCGATATATTTCGGGCAGTCGCCCATGAAAATGACCTTTCCGCCGGCTGCCGCGAATTCTTCGAGAACCGTTAAGGTCGTTTCGCGCATGGTTTCCATGCCCGGAACGATGACGGCGGCATATTGCATGGCACCGACCGAAAGAAGTCCGTTTTGGGCGTGCGGCTGTTGAGAGGGCAGAAGTCCCTCGCTGATATAGTCGAAATCAATCGTGCCGAAAAGCAAGCCTTCGGTGACAAGATCAAAATTGTGCTGCAATTCCTTGCGGTAAGCCGCCGTGTTTTCCTGCGGTCCATAGTGCAGCCAATAGCTTTCGATCGGATGCAGCACCGCCACCTTGACCGACGGCTTTCCGCGCGTCAAAGCCGTGTTGACCCGGGCAAAATGGTTTTCGATATACGGATATTCCTTGTGCCACGACGATTGATAGCTGATGCTTGCCGGATAGTCGCGCTTGGCCGAGCCTTTCATGCTGACCCAGGCAAGATGCGGCACGCGGATGGTCACGCCGAGTGCTTCCTGCCAATCGCCTTGATATTTGTGGCCGCGGAAATCAAAGTCCCAGCCGGTCACGCCGTACAGCTCGGAGATCATGCCTTCGCGCGCATATTGATGAACGGCCGACTGGCACTGCTTGGCCGTGGCATACAAATCGGAATCGCACAACACATCGATGCCCGGAATGCCGAACGAGCGGTACGCGCGCATGGCTTCGCCGAGACAGTTGGTCTGCGAACCGAGCGTGTCTTCGCACATCATGTGACCGGTGAGCGCAATGCCGTGCTTTTCGCACCAAGCACCGCATTGGTCGGAAAACGCTTCGGTAAAGCGTTCGCATACATGGTCATGATATAAGTATCGCACGCGCGACGGCTTGCCCTCGTGCTTGTCCCATAACAGCTCCGGCAGATGGTCGAGAAGATTTATGCCGTAGGCCGCAAAAAAGGTCTCGGCAAGATCGGTGGTGTAGGGAAGTGCAATGTCGTTTTTGCTGGCCGCAAACGGCAGAGCCTGCTTGGTGATAAACTGCGGCTCGTCGGTGAAGATGGACGGAACGACTTTGCCGAATTCGTCGCCGACCGCGTTTTCGTAGGCTTCGTAGGTGATGCGAATGAATTCGCGGATAGCCTCCGGATCAAGCGTATCAACATAAGTCTCACCGTTGAAACGGCCGGTTTTTTCCATGGTGCAGACATAAACATACCATTTTGTTCCGACAGCCGCATCCTTCTCGCCGATTTTGGCATAGCTTTTCAAGGTGCCGTCGTCGTTTAAGACAACATCGTAGGCGCTGAGAAAATACGGCGCACCGGTTTCGATGCCGGTCTGCTTATCGACGGTGTTTTCCTTCGGATTGACGGTAAACAGCAGATTCTTGCGGCGGTATTTCGGATTTTTGGTTACATAACCGCCGGCAAAACCGCTCGGCCAGCGGTCTTCGTCGTACAGATAGGCAAGCATCTCTTCTTTTTTTGCCTTGTCGCAGCACGCTTTCACCAAATCCATGAAATCGCCGCTTAAATATTCGGTTCCCATGCCGGAACGGGAGTGCATATGGAAGCCGCCGAAGCCCATTTTGTGAAGCTCCTCGATCTGCCAAAGCAGTTCATTTTTGTCAAGCTTGGTGTTCCATGCCCAAAAGGGTGCGGCACGGTATTCGCTTGTCGGATTGGCAAAAAGGCTGTCGCTTAATGCCGGCTGTGTATTTTTTTTGTAAAACACGTGATTGCTCCTTTTCTGTTTCTTTATAGCGAAATCGTTCTTAAATAAGCGAAATCGTTCTTTTTTTGCAAAATTGCTTGACTTTATAGTATCACAACTGTATAATAAAATCAAGTGGTAAACACAAAGTGAGCCATGAGTTTTTTAAGGTTTTTGCATGACCGTTTTAAGGTTTCCGGAATTCGCCGGTTTTGTGCGGCAATTTTTTTTGAAGACAACCGGACGGCAAAAATGTGACTTAAGGAAGTGGAGCGGCTTGATTTTTTCTTCCGACGAGGTTTTGTCGATTTTTTCCATCAATCATACGAGCGTCGAACCGCACGAACACAACTATTTAGAGCTTGCCTATGTCGTTCATGGCAATGCCGTGCATACCATCGGCAACAAAAGCTACAACATCGGCCGCGGCCAATACTTTTTCGTCGATTACCATACCGTTCACTCCTATAAAAGCCTTTCCGGAACCATTGAAGTCATCAACTGCCGTTTCAAACCGCAGTTTTTAGACAACAGCTTTGAAAGCTGCCGCTCGTTCCGGACGTTACTCAATCACTATCTGTTGAAGGTGCGTGTTGAAAATCTGCGTATGAATCCCTCCGGCGTCATGTTCTTCGATGATGACGGGTCGATCGGTGCGTATATGCAGAAAATGCGCACAGAATATGAAAACAAGCTGCCGGGCTATCTGGAAATGATGCGCTGTACGCTCATTGAAATCATCTTATCCACCATGCGCCGCATTTCCGACACCGGGTTTGACAGCGACGCCATTCAGTTTCTTGCCGACTATGCGGCCAAAAACTATGCTTCGCCCCAGCCGCTTTCCGTGCTTTCCAAACAGCTCGGTTACAGTATGCCGTACCTTTCGGGACGCTTCAAAGCAGAGACCGGTATGGGCTTCAAGGAATACCTTATCAAAATCCGCATGGATGAGGCGTGCCGGCTTCTTGCCAATACCAACAAGAAAATTTCAGACATTTCCGCCGATGTCGGCTATTCGGATACCAATTTCTTTTATGCCACGTTTCGGCGTGTCGTCGGACAGTCGCCCGGCGAATTCCGGCATCATACAGCCAAATAAGCCATCATACCTTTGCCTGCACAATCAGAAAGGGGAACAACCGGCTATGTACGAATTTCAAAAATACTCTTCTCTGTATATCTATAAAAACAACGATGCCACGTATCCGGCGCATTTTCATACCCATTGCGAAATTATGTATGTGCTTGACGGAGAAGTCAATGTCACCGTAGACGGCGTGGATTACGTTGCCAAACGGGATGATGCCATCTTTGTCGCTCCGCATCAAATCCACAGCTACACAAGCTCGCATTTGATCTCGATTTACGTTATTTTTGTGGAGCTTTCCGCTTTTAACGATTATGCTGAACGGATGAATGACAGCGTCCCGGCAAGTCCGATTGTGCACATGGATTTTCCCGAAGAGATCGAAATCTGCCGGAACGTTTTGGGATATATGTGGCAGCTGTATGGCAGTCCGAATGCACTAAGCGGCAAAAACTACCACAGAGATTGCGCACCGGCAGCCGACCGGGTGCTGACCTCGCGCAGTATGGCAAAAGCGGCCATTGCCGTTTTTATGGATCATATCGAATGGAAAAAGAAACAAACGGCAACACCCGATATCATGCGCCGTATCCTCGAATATTGCTCCGAGCATTATAAAACCGATATTTCGATTCAGTCGGTCGCCGATGCCCTCGGCGTGAATACACATACCGTCACCCGTATTTTCACGGCCAGCTTTCATTGCAATTTCCGCAAATTCATCAATAGCCTTCGAATCGATGAAGCGGCCTATAAGCTTGTATCCACCACCGATTCGATTACACAGATCGCCTTTTCGACCGGCTTTGATACGCTGCGCACGTTTAACCGTGCCTTTTTGGCTGACCGCGGCTTAACGCCGTCGGAATACCGACGCAGCTTTGCTTTCAAAGAGCCGGAAGCGGACGAAAAAGAAGAGAATTCGGACGAGGTCTTTTCACAAAATGCAGAACAAACAGCCGATTTGACCTTGTAAAAAACGAAACGCCGTGCAACGGTTAAAAAAGTGCGCATAAACAGCAAAAAATTCATAATTTAGCATTGACATTTCGACTCGTTTCTGTTATACTGTACCAGTAAACATAAAGTGTTCACATCGGAACGCTCATGGAGGCATAGCTCAGCTGGTTAGAGCGTACGGTTCACATCCGTGAGGTCGAAGGTTCGAGTCCCTCTGTCTCCACCAAAACAGCGGCAAGCACATCGTGCTTGCCGCTGTTTTACTTTTTGACTGTTACGTTTCTTTCGTTTAACGCCCGTTGTGCTGCCGGAAAACGCCTCGAAATATTCATACGAGCCGAACTGTTATTGATATTGGCGGCAAAAGGCGGCATATTGTCCGTTCTTTTGGGTCAGTTCCGTGTGTGTTCCGCTTTCGGTGATCCTTCCGTTTTCCAAAACATAAATCGTATCGCAGTTTTTTATGGTGCTGAGCCGATGTGCAATGATAATGCAAGTAATCCGACCTTTCAGAGAATCGATCGCCGAGCGGATGCTTTGTTCCGTTATCGTATCTAAATTGCTGGTGGCTTCGTCTAAGATCAGAATCGACGGTTTTTTCAACAAAGCGCGCGCAATGGCTAAACGCTGCTTTTGTCCGCCGGACAGATCATGGCCGTTTTCGCCTAAAAATGTATTGTATCCTTGCGGAAGACGATGGATAAACTCGTCCGCTTTGCATAAATGACAGATTTCTTGCATTTCTTCTTCTGAAATGTCAGTATTTCCGCAAATCAAGTTATTTTTGACGGTATCGGAGAACAGAAAGACCTCTTGTGAAACATAAGCGACCGATTGGCGTACAAGCTTTGCATTGACATCTTTTGTGTTCCGACCGCCGATCCAAATATTCCCTTTTTCCGGCGTGTAAAATGCCATAAGCAGCTTGGCAAGTGTTGTTTTTCCCGATCCGCTTTCTCCGATCAGCGCAACACTTTCTCCGCTTTGTATGTGCATGGAAATATCCTGTAAAACAAGCTCTCGGTTTCCGTACCGAAAATCGACTTTTTCCATGCAAATGTCATTTTGACTTGCAATGGCAGATTTTTGTATTTCCGGCTCTGTTTCAAGTTCTAATATGTCATTTAAGCGTTCAGCGGCAACCAAAGCGTTTTGCAGCTGTGGCTGCAGTCCGATAAGACGCTGTATCGGTGAAAGAAAGTAACCGAATAAGGAATAAAAGGTTAGCAGCGTGGATAGCGGCAAAACACCCGCTAAAATAAGCGTTGTGCCGCTCCATAATAACACAATGACGCCGGCAGAGGTGACAATTCCGCAAAGTGCGGCTTGCACGGTGTACAGAATACTTCCCGAAACGACGGTTTTTATATAACCGTTCAGCTTTTCGGAAAACTTCTTTATAATATCTTTTTCCGAACCGAAAGCTTTGACGGTGGCTATGCCGTCAAGGCTTTCTTTTAAGTAGGAGGTAATGACTGCGTTTTGTTCCAGCTGCTTTTCGTTAACGGCCTTGATGGGACGAAGAAAAACGCAGATAACGGTGGCATAGATCATGACAGACAAAAATGTAATCAAAGATAGCGGCACATTGAGTGTCAATAGCAGTACCGTACAAAGGATTACGAGAAGCGTATCTAAAATCAAGGAAAGTGCCGTGCCGGAAATGGTTTCGGCAAGCTCTTGCGCGTCGGAAAAACGGGACATGAATTCACCGGTTTTGCGATTGTCTAAATGCCGCATCGGAAGTCCGGCAATATGACTGTATAGAGTTTGCAGCAAGGGAACGTTGATGTTTTTAGCTAAAAGTGCCAATAAATAACCGCGCAAAACTTCGGCACCGCCTTGGAATATATAAAGACCGAGAATGGACAAGCAAACGCTTGCAAGAGAGCCAAAGCGGCCGACGGTCGAGCCTTCTTCGATATATTGCATGAGAATTTTGAAAATAAAGGCGCCGATAAAGCTGATGGCTGTCATGATAAGTGAAACGAGCGAAATCCCGGCTAACAGCTTTTTTTGCGGTAAAAGCAGGGCAATAAAACGGGATAACGTTCCTTTGCATTCGTCTTTGCAGACAAAATCCTCTGTTTTTTGAAAAACGATAATGTGTCCTGTCCAAATGGCAAAAAAATCATTTTGTGAATAGCGAATTTTTCCCTTTGCCGGGTCGGCGGTATAAATATGTTTATCTGTAATCTTGTAAATTACAACGAAATGTTCAAGTGCGCCGTCAATCAAAACGCGTGCAATGAGCGGCAAAGAAAACTCTTTCTTTTGGTAGCTGTCGATAAACTCTTGCGGTGAACCTTGTAAAGCACTTGCCGCAAGTCCAACTTCTTTTGCACCGGTGACAACTCCATATATGCTTGCGCCGTTGTTGTCAACTTTGATATATTCCCGAAAGACGGATAACGGAAGCTTTAACCGATAATGGCGGCAGATCATGGAAAGACAAGCGGCACCGCAGTCTTTGATGTCGTGCTGCCGGACAAGTTCAAATGACATGATTTTCTCCTTGACAAGAGGGAATGGAAAACTCCATTCCCTCGGGGAAGTAAGCAGACTATTCCTGCTTGAATGTAACAAGAGTATTGGTGATTTTAGAAATGCGAACGATTGTTGGCAAAAAGGTTTGACGAGCGGCACATTTCCGAACGCGTCACAGAATTTATCTCCGATGTCCGCTTTTTCGTCTGCATCTTTATAGGCTTTGATTCCTCCGGCGACAATGATAGTCACTCCTGCTCCAATTGCAAGCCACCCTAATAAGCCGCCATTGGCGTTCATCGTCTCGTTCTCAGTCATTTTTCTCATGACAAATGCATCTCCTTTGATTAGTGTACGTTGGTTCTGTAGTTGCCGTGATACCAATGAGAAGCGGCAACATCGGTTTCCCAAGTAGACTTGCTCCACCAGAAACGGATTGCGGCATAAAACGGATTTATCCATACCTTGTGTCCGCAGTCCGGGCAGCGCACTGTTTTTCCGCCGTTAAGGGCGTTCATCGTTTCTTTGTTCAAAAGTTTCATGAATATCATCCTTTCAAAATATCATTTTGCAGCGGAATAGTCGCCACACTTTGTACTAATATTTTAGTACAGCAGGCATTATAACATAAAAATATTAGTATGTCAATAGTTTGTACTAATATTTTTCTATAATTAATACATACTACATAAAAGCAAGGGGATATAAGGATGAACCGAATCAGAGATTTACGGGAAGACCGGGATTTGCGGCAGATCGATGTTGCAAATGCAACCGGCATTGACCAAAAGACGCTCTCCAATTATGAAACCGGCAAAACCAACCCGGACAGTTTTGCGATCATCGCACTTTCCCGTTTTTTCGGCGTGACGACGGATTATCTTTTAGGTGAGACACAGACCAATCTGCGCGACAAAAAAGCGATATTAAAGAGCTTGGACGATATGGAACGAACCCTTGCCGACATCAAACGCCATATTGGTTCACTTTGAACTTTTCGATATAACAAAATAATAAAAAACGACCCGGTATACACGAAACATACCGGGTCGTTGCTATATAAGAAAGAGGGAAACCGAAGAAATCAATACGCCACAATGACGCGGATTTTTCCGCCGTAAGACGGGTCTTTGTCATAGTAGCCGAGCATGGTCGAATAGTCGGTGCCGACCAAATCCTTGACTTCAAGGACTTTGTATTTGCCGTCCACACGGATATAAACGCGCGCGTTGTCGTCGATGGCATACGCCTTGGAGCTTGCCGTATAGCCTGTGTGACCGGAGATTGCGGTGAGAGTGACTTGAGACGGAATGTTGCCGATTTTCGTGATCTGTCCGTTTTCAAGCGCAAAGTAGGCGGCACCTTCCGATACCGAATATTTCACATCGTTCGAATAGAAGGTCGTTTCCTCGTCACCCAAAATGTATTTGTAGGTTTTGTCTTTCACTTCGGTCAATAAGCCGTATTCCACCAGGTCGCCGGTGAAGTTGTTGAGTAAGAGAAGCGAAACTTCGCCGTTTTCGTTCATTTCATAATACTTAATGTCACTGTAGGACATTTTGCTTCCGGAAATGCGACCCGGAAGAACCGTTTTGCAAATGTCGCCGCTGTAATAATCCACGATTTTTGCGTCATCGGCGATCTTGCCGTTTTCCACCGCATTCAGTACATCCACCGCATACGACGTCGAGCGCGGTCCGGAAAGTCCCGTGATCTGCGTTTTGGTTTCGGTGACCAACACCTTCACCGCGTCGCCGACTTTGTACGAATCGCCGTATTCATAGGTGTACGTGTCGCCGTCTGCCGTAAAGACAGTGAGCGTGTCGGCCGTGTATTTCTTGCCGTCCTTGTCGGTATATTGCTTTTTGCCGACGGCGGTCACAATGCCGCAGAGATAGCTGTTCTCGGAGATTTTCGCTCCGGCAATGCCGGCAACCGCTCCGTCTTTGCCGAGTAACAGCGTTACGCGATCCCCAATATCATACGTGCCGAGACTGGAAAGCGCATACTGCGCATCGGAGCTTTCCAGCGTATAGGTCTTGCCGGAAACCGTGACTGAGGTCGGCGAAACACGCGTCGGTGCAATGCTTTCAATCGTACCGACCGCCGTATCGGCATACAGCCAAACGGTGTTTAACAGCTTGGAATAGTAATAGACGTCGTATTGGCGGACGTTTGCGAGTGTGACGGTCTTATTGTTCTTGTAGAACACGGCACTGTCCGGTTTGATTTCGGCATCCGAGGTAAGCGCTCCGTCCTTTTCGACGATGAACGGGCCTTTGAGTGTGGCGGAAACGATTTCGGCATACGGCACTTGGTTTTCGCCGTTTCCGACAATGCTCATGTCAGCGGCAACCACATCCACGGCATTGCCGTCTTTGCCTAAGAGCAGCGTGACTAACATATCGGTCTTGAAGGTGCCGTAGTTGGAGAATTTATAGATGATGTCGTCCGTCGAAAGGGAATAGGTCACACCGCCGACCGTAACGGATTGCGGATTCTGACGGTTGGGCGCGATGTTTTGGCACACGCCGCTCTTGGTGTCGCGGAACACCCAAACCGAACGGAAAGGCTCGGAATAGTAAAGCACGTCGTTGACGCGGATGTCCGAAACGCTTATCGGTTCGCTGTCAAGCAGAATGGTGGCCGAGGACAGGTCAAACGGGATATCCTTCGCAAACGCCGCCACATCTTTCACGACGATCGGGTCGCTGATGGTTTTGTTGACCTCGGTCAAACGGTCGGCATCCTTGTCGGCATAGGCTTCGTAAAGAGCCGCATCGGCAAGCACCAGATCGGCAACCGCGCCGTCCTTGTCAAGCATGAGCATGACGTAATCGTCCTTGCCGATACCGCCGGCATTGGTGAGCTTTTTGGCGGCAGTCGGCGTTAAGGAATAGTTTGCGGAACCGAGTGTTATCGATTGCGGCGTTTCCCGATTGGGATTGACGGCATCAATTTTTCCGAATTCCTTATCGGTATAGCACCAAACGGTCTTTAATTTGCCGCTGTAATAGTATACGTCATAGTCCGAAACGGCTGAAAGCGTCGAAAGCTTTCCGTCGCGGTAAAAGACGGCGTTCGGATTGTCTAAAAAGGCCACGCGTGCGGAAATCGAATGAGCGCTATTGACAAACGGCCCGGTCATATCGGCCGAGAGAAGTGCCAAATAATCGATCGTGTTGTCCGCGTCGGTCGTGTAGCCGAGAGTGGTGCAATAGTAAGCGCCGCTCTTGGTTTTGGTGCAGAGAGTGTTGTAGAGAAGGCGCATACAGTCAAGTCGTGTTAACGTTTCACCGCGGCTTGCGGTCATGCCGGTATCGAGGTCGATCTCGTGATACTTGGCAAGCTGGGCATCGGGATACGAGCCTTGAAAATCATCGTTCGTGTAGCCGAGCAATTTCAAAGAAATGATGACGGCTTCTTCGAGCTTCACGGTGTTTTCCGGACGGAACGTGCCGTCTAAATAGCCTGATACAAGCCCTGCTTTGATGGCAGTCGAAACATAGCCGACCGCCCAGTGTGCGTTGGTCACATCCGGAAAGAGGGAGGTGGCGGAGCTTTGTCCGGCCGAATCCTTGTTCACCGAGGCGCAGACGGCCATTTTCACAAATTCCGCACGGGTGACCGGCGCATCCAAATTGAGATTGCCGTTTTCATCGCCGTTCATGACTTCAAGAAGCTGTAATACCTGTGCTTTTTCACGGTCGTCCGTGTTTTTGATGCCGGTGTGTTCGGCCGATACCGCGCCGCAGAGAACGGTGCCTGCGACAGCGGCGGACGCCAAAAAGCGAATCCATTGTTTCATGTGTTTTTCCTTTCTTATTTGTGCCTTATTCTCATTCAAAAAATCATTCATGGCGCAGTGCTTCGATCGGGTTTAATTTGGCCGCCTTGTTGGCCGGCAGATAGCCGAACAGCACGCCGATGGCAACCGAAATGCCGAACGAAAGCGCGATGGCTTCGATCGTCGGAACTGCCGTGAAATCCTCCCAGAAATTGGAGACAAGCGAAGCGCCGCCAACACCGAGCAAGATTCCGATCACGCCGCCGAGTGCGCTGGTCGTACCGGCCTCGATGACGAATTGCAGCCGAATGTGTTTGCCCTTGGCACCGAGTGCCTTGCGGATACCGATCTCACGCGTGCGTTCGGTCACCGACACAAGCATGATGTTCATAATGCCGATACCGCCGACCACAAGCGAAATGGCGGCAATGGCGGAAAGCACGTTGACGACGATGTTTATCATGTCGGTCATGCTGTCTAAGATGGCGGAATTGCTGATGACCATGTATAAATCTTCGTTCTGAAAGGTATCAAACAGGCGGTCTTCGATCAGATTCACGCAGGCATCCACATTGTCCTCCGATGCGGAAAGAAAGATATAAGAGGAAATGTTGGCGTTGAAAGCCAAAAACTTTGCCGCCGTGGAGTAGGGGACATAGACAAAGTTGTCGCCGCCGTCCTCATCGGTGCGGTCGTCGGTTTCTTCGACTACACCGACTACCGTGTATTTGTCGCCGTTGATTTTGATATAGTTGCCGACGATATCATCGTCATACAAATAGGCGTAATACGCGCCGACCACGCAGACCTTGTTGTTTTCCTTGATGTCGATGTAGGTAAGATTCCGTCCGGCGGCGAGCTTCTGACGCTTTGCGTCCATGTAATCCTCGCTGACACCGGTAACGGTCGGCGTGTAGGTTTCCTTGTCCACCGTGGTGCGCACGCTTGCATTTACGGAAACAAGCGGACTGATTTGGGCAAATGCATCGGCGTTTTCTTCGTAGAACGCGTACATATCGTCCACATCGACCCGTCTTGTTGAGCCGCGTCCCATAACCGTAACGTTTATGGTGGTTGTGCCAAGCTCGGCGAACATATCGTTAATGTAGACCTGCATACCGTTGCCGAGTGACATGATCAAAATGACCGCCGCAACGCCGATGATAATGCCGAGCATGGTGAGAAAGGCGCGCACCTTGCTGGTGGAAAGGCTTTTGAGCGCCATGATGAAGCATTGTGTAATGCCCAAAGCTATGCCCTCCCTTCGGCGTTTCCGGAAACGGAATTCTGCGCTTTTTCTTTCTCTTTTTTCACAAGCGGATCGTCCTCAAACGAAACGTTTGCGTTGACTACCGCACCCGGCGCGTCGGCCGGTCCGTCGTAAATGATCTTTCCGTCGTGAATGCGCACAATGCGCTTGGCGGAGGCGGCAATGCCGTTGTCGTGCGTGATGAGAACGATGGTGTTGCCCTCACCGTTGAGCTTTTGTAAGAACGAAAGCACCTCGCGGCCGGTGCGGCTGTCGAGTGCGCCGGTCGGCTCATCGGCGAGAATCACCGACGGGTCGCCGGCAAGCGCACGGGCAATCGAAACGCGCTGCTGCTGGCCGCCGGAAAGCTGGGACGGATAGTTTTTTTCTTTTCCGAAAAGCCCGACTTTCTCAAGCATGGCACGCGCCTTTTCGCGGCGTTCGTGCTTGTCGACACCGGCATACAAAAGCGGCAGCTCAACGTTTTCGAGAATGGTGAGCTTGGGAATCAGATTATACTGTTGGAAAATAAAGCCGAGCGTGACGTTGCGGATTTCGGCAAGCTCATCATCGTCCATGGTGCTGACATCGATCCCGTTTAATTCATAGATACCGGAAGTCGGTGTGTCAAGACAGCCGATGATGTTCATGATGGTGGATTTACCCGAACCGGATTGGCCGACAATGGCGACAAATTCGCCTTTATCAATGTGCAGATTGATTCCGTCGGCCGCTCTGGTTTCGGTGTCCCCGTTATAGTAAATTTTGTAGATATCTCTTAGTGTTATCATGTGCGTACCTTCTTAAACGCCTTACATACCCGGGCCGCCCGGACCGCCGCCGGAAGGACCACCACCGCCGGGACCGCCGCCCATATTGCCGCCGCCCATGTTGCCGCCGCCCATGCCGCCGCCCATCATCATCTGCGTCCAATCGCTGCCGGAGCGTTCGGCACTTTCGACAATGACCACGTCGCCTTCTTCAAGGCCGGAGAGAATCTCGATATAATCGTCGTCGCTGATACCGGTTTCAACGGTAACCTCGGTGTATTCGGCTGTTTTCGGAACGGTGGAGTAGCCGCCGTTCATGGCCGTGGGTGGTGTTAAGCCGGTTTGTTCTCCAACAGGCGCGGTTTCACCGGAAGCCGCGTCTGTATCAGGCGTGAAGCCGTCGGGAGAAGGAGTGTTTGCGGGCGCACCGTCCGGAAGGGAGGGCACGTCGCCGGAATTCTTGCTGTCTTTATTATTGTCTGAACCGGTAGCATAGGCTTCGGGATTCTTGATGACCTTGACCTTGTTGCCGCGGCTGACGGCGTCCACCGGAACGGCAAGCACATTTTCGGCCTTTTCGAGAATGATCTCCGCGTCAATGTTCATGCCGGGACGCAAGGCACTTCCGTCGGTGTCACTGCCGTAATCGTCCAGCGTGACGGTGATGGGATAATAGGTCGTGCCGTTGGAGGTGGTGCCTTGAATGCTGATTTTTGTGATTTTTCCGACATAGGTGTGGCCGGTTTTGGCATCGGAGGTCACTTGAACCTCTTGGCCGAGTGCGAGCGAATCGATGTCTAACTCATCGATGTTCATTTCGAATTTCAAGCTGGAAAGGTCAAAAATCTTGGCAATGGTGTTTCCGTTGCCCGAGGAGCCGATCTTTTCGCCTTTTTTGTAGTTCTTTTCTACGACCGTTCCGGCAATCGGCGCGGTAATTTCGTAGTTGTCGAATGCGTCGCCGGCATCCTTTAAGCTGTTGGCCGCGTCCTTTAAGTTGCGCTCGGCATTTTCGATGTTGTCTTCAAGCGAGTCGCTTGACAGCGTGACAATGACATCACCGGCGTTTACATAGTCGCCCTCATCTTTGACGATGGTCGCAACCTTGCCCGAGCCGTCGGACGTGATCTGCTTATTGATGTTGTAATAGAATTTGGCACTGCCCGTGCAGGTATAATCGCCGATTTTGGCGGTGGCCGACGTGTTTTCGGTGATAACGCCGGGATTCTTCACGGCAATGGTCACATCCACCGTCTTAACGCCGTTTTCGTTGACCTTGTAGGAAGGGCTGATCTTATCCACTGTGCCGCTTATTTCTTCTAACGTATCACTGATGGTCAAAACGGCGGCAGAACCCTTATAGATGTTAAAGGTGTCGGCCTGCATGAACGGAACGTCAATGAGCATGGTGTCGCGGTCGATTACACTTGCAACGACCGCACCTTTCATGACCTCGTCGCCGACTTCCAAATCCATGACCTGCAAAATGCCGCTGTAATCCGAACGCACGATCAAATCCGCACGGTCGTCATACAGGTCGTTTAACGTTTTTTGCGCATTGTCATAGCTGTTCTGCGCGCGTTCGAGCGAGGAAACCAAGTTTTCGGAATCGATCTTCATAAGAAGCTGATCCTTGGAAACCACGTCGCCTTCTTCAAAATAATCCTCGGTGATCTCACCGCTGGCAAGAGCCGTTACAGTGTAGGAATCGGCCGGCTCAAGTGTGCCGGTGCCGGTGAGAACGTTTTGAATGTCCCGGCGTGCGACCGAAAAGGTGTTGTAGGTCTCGGCATTCTGCATACCGCTGTTTCCGCCGAAAAAGCCGAGCTTGTAACCGGCAAAGGCGGCAATTGCCACAAGCACGATTAACCAGAAGAGTATTTTCTTGATCTTCTTTTTTCGTTTTCCGCCGCGGTTCTTTTTCTTTTTTTGCTTTTCATCTTTGGATGGTTTGGGAGGCGCATTGTCTGCCGGTGCTTGCGTTTCCGGCTCAGTGTCAAAAACGGAATCGTTTTCGTTTAATTTCTCCGGCGTTGTATTCGGGTTGCTCATATGACCATACCTTTCTCGTTTCGGTGGTTCTTTTTTTACGGTGCTATTATAAAGAATGTTTGTGTAGAAGCAAGGGCTTCTAAGTGAAAAACAGGTGTTCTTTTGTTTTCCAAACTGTAAATACCTGTCAGACCGTGTCAGAAACGCCGCAAACGCTTTCTGTATAAAATTTCTCCGAACGGGAAAAATAGGCATACCAAGAAAAGTAAAGGGGATTGTGCTATGTCTTCCGATGCCTGCAGTGCCTACACCGCCTCACGCGGTGCACTGATCTTAAAAAACGGCGTAAAAATTGCCGAAACGGCGGTTTCCGGCGGAAAAATCGAAAAAGAAGGACCGCTCGGCGGTCTGCTCGACGTATATTGCGACAGCGACGACCTGCACACCGGCACCTTCGAAAAAGCCGAAGCCGAAATGGTGCGCATGACCGTCAATACGCTCATGGCCAAAGCCGGTGTGAAGGATTCCAATATTGATTTGCTGTTGGCCGGCGACCTTATGAATCAGTGTACCTCCACCGCCTATGGGCTATCCGAATTCGATATCCCGTATATGGGCTTGTATGGCGCGTGCTCCACCTTCGCCGAAGGGTTATTGACTGCCGCGCTTCTCATCGACGCAGGGCATATCGGCTCGGCAATTGTTGTGGCATCGTCCAATTTCTGCACTGCCGAACGGCAGTTCCGCTTTCCGCTCGAATACGGAGCGGTGTCCGGCACGACCGCACAGACGACGGTCACCGGTGCCGGTGCGGCACTTCTTGTGCGTGCAAAGCCGGAGGAAACCGGCGTGTTTTTGACGCGCGGAATGTATGGCATCGTGTCCGACCGCGGAATAAAAGACGCTGCCAACATGGGCGCGGCCATGGCGACGGCGGCCGCCGATACGATTTTGCGGTATTTGGGCAGCACCGGCGAAACCACGTCCGATTACGATGCGGTTGCCACGGGCGATTTGGGACGTGAGGGTGTATCGCTTGCGCGTGAAATGCTAAACGAAAAAAACGACCCGGCAAAGAGCCTTTGCGACTGCGGCGAAATCATCTATGACCTTGAAAAGCAAAAGGTCGGCTGCGGCGGTTCGGGCTGCGGCTGCAGTGCCGTGGTGACGGGCGGACATTTTTATCACGAGTTAAAAAACGGTTCGATGTGCCGCATGGCACTTGTCGGCACGGGCGCGCTCATGAGTCCGCAAAGCATCAAACAAGGGCAGTCCATTCCGGGCGTCGGGCATTTGGTCTGCCTTGAAAAGAGAGGTTAGAAACATGATCTATTTATGGACGTTCTTGGTCGGCGGCGCGTTATGTGCCATCGCGCAGATTCTCATCGACAAAACAAAGTTAACACCGGCACGCATTTTGGTCGGCTATGTTGTCACTGGCGCGATTCTGACGGCGGTCGGCGTGTATGAGCCGCTTGTGAAATTTGCCGGTGCAGGCGCGACCGTGCCGTTAACCGGTTTTGGCTATTCGCTCATCAAGGGGGTGGAAAAGGCCGTAAATGAAAAAGGCGCATTCGGCATTTTGTGCGGCGGACTTACCGGCGCGGCGGCCGGAATCACGGCGGTCATGCTGTTTTCGCTGCTTGCCGCATTTGTTGCCAAAAGTCATCGAAAATAACCGGTTTTGTTTTATATATGTTTCCAAAGCGTTCAAAAACAGCGTGCCTTTCTGTGGTATGCTATGCAAAAAAGGAGAGACGATGGAGGAAACATATGAGAATTACAAATCTTACCGATTGGAAGCTTGCCGGCTATTGGCCGTATGCGCCCTTGCAGAGCGAATCGATGGAAACGGGCATGACGCTCATTCCGCAAACGCCGTGGATCGACGCCAAAGTGCCGGGCAGCGTGCAGAAGGATTTGCTTGCCGCGGGTCTTATCGAAGACCCGTATTACGAGATGAATTCCATCAAAGCCGAATGGGTGGAAAACCGTTTTTGGGTGTATAAAACAACCTTTACGGTTCCCGAAGAACACAAAGGACAGAAGATCATCCTTGTTTTCGAGGGCATCGATTATACCGCGCACATTTATGTCAACAACAAGGAACTTGCCGTTCACACTGGTATGTTTGTGCCGTGTAAGCTCGATATTTCGGCATTTATAGCTTGCGGCGAACCGAATAAGCTGCGCGTTGTCATCGAGCAGGCACCGAACGAATACGGCCAAATCGGCTATACCTCAAAGACGACCACGCAGAAAGCGCGTTTTGGATATAAATGGGATTTCAGCACGCGGCTTGTCAACCTCGGCCTTTACGGAAACGCCTATATCGAAGTCTTTGACGGCGCACACATTGCCGATACGCATATCCGGTATCGGGACGGAAAGGTTTTCGCGGCTGTTACGTTAGGCGATGTCAAAGCGGCATGCGAGGCTGATGTGACGCTTTCTTATCAAGGCGAGCCTGTCGCGCATACGACGGTGACGTTCTCGGACGGAGAAGTGCAAACCGCGGTTCTTGCCGTGGAAAACCCAAAGCTTTGGTATCCGAACGGCTACGGTGCACAACCGCTGTATGACCTTACGGTGCGTATAACCGAAAACGGCAAAGAAAC
>URCT01000033.1 GCA_900546385.1 uncultured Eubacteriales bacterium
AAGTATGTTTTTGAAAATGCTTGCCGGACGGATTTCACCGACCTCCGGCGAGGTGTTTTTAGCCGCCGGGAAAACGCTCGGCTTTTTGGAGCAGGATACCGGCCTTGAATCGGACAAGACGATTTATGAAGAAATGTTGGGTGCATTTCCGGCACTTGTCGAAGCGGAAAAGCATCTGGCGCTTCTTGTGGAACAGCTCGGCGACACTTCACTTGATGCCGAAACGCACATGACGCTTGCCGCACGCTACACCGCCGCCGAGGAACGTTTCAAGCGTGACGGCGGTTACGAATACAAAAGCCGCATTGTTTCCATGTTAGAGGCGATGGGCTTTGACAAGCAAAAGCAGACAATGCGCGTGGATGAATTTTCCGGCGGACAGAAAACGCGGCTTGCGCTTGCAAGACGGCTTCTTTCCGAGCCGGATGTGCTGATCCTCGACGAGCCGACCAACCATTTGGACATCGAATCGCTCGAATGGCTGGAGGGCTTTTTGGCCTCCTATAAAAAGGCTGTTTTGGTGGTTTCGCATGACCGTTATTTTTTGGATAAGATCACACGCAAAACGTTTGAAATCGAAAATAAGTGCGGGAAGCTGTATCCTTGCGGCTACACCGAATATGTCAAGCGCAAAGAGGAAGACCGCAAAAACGATTTGAAGCACTATGAGCTGCAGCAAAAAGAGATCGCACGCTTGGAGGCCTTTGTTGAGAACCAACGCCGTTGGAATCGTGAGCGCAATATCATTGCCGCCGAAAGCCGCTTAAAGGCCATCGACCGCATGGAAAAGATCGATAAGCCCAAAAATCTGCCGTCGCAGATCAAGTTCCGTTTTGAAACCGATGAAAACGTCAAAACGCCGCATAAGCTTTTGGAGGTCACCGGTCTTGCCAAAGCCTATCCCGAAAAGAAGCTGTTTGAAAATCTTTCCTTCTTATTACATGGCAAGGATCGCATGTTCATCCTCGGGCCGAACGGCATCGGCAAATCGACTCTTTTAAAGATTTTGTGCGGCAAGGTTCGCGCCGATGCCGGAACATTTGAATATGCCGACGGACTTCGGATCGGCTATTATGACCAAGAGCAGCAAGGATTAAACCCGGAGAATACCATTATAGACGAGCTTTGGGACTGTTATCCGAACAAGACGCAAACCGAGATCCGCTCGGCACTCGCGTGCTTTTTATTCACGGCGGATGATGTGTTTAAACAGATAAAAGTTCTGTCCGGCGGCGAAAAAGCACGGTTGACGTTTGCCAAACTCATGCTTGAAAAGAGCGACATGCTCATTTTGGACGAACCGACCAACCACCTTGATTCGCCCTCACGCGAGGTGTTAGAGCAGGCGCTTGCCGAATATGAGGGAACACTGCTTGCCGTGTCGCATGACCGCTACTTTATCAAGAAATTGGCAACACGCATTCTCGATATGCGCGCCGATACGTGCTTTTGCTTTGAAGGCGGCTATGAAGCCTTTAACGAGTATAAAGAAAAAGCCAAAAACGCATCTTTTGCGGAGGAACAAACCAAAACCGCCGCATCGACCGGCAAGGAAGAGTATCTGAAGAACAAGGAAGAGCGCAGCCGTGCGCGAAAGCTTGAAAAACAGATCGCGGATACCGAAAAACGCATCGGTGAGCTCGAAGCGGCACTTGCCGAAAATGCACGTTTACAAGAAGAGGCGGCCGGCGATTTCACACGCGTCGGTGAGCTGTTTGCCGCATCCCATCAAATGGAGGAAGAGCTTGAAAACCTATACGCGGTTTTGGAAGAATTGGGTTAATTTGTACAAAACACGAAAAAAATGTCGATAATGTGCGTTTTGCCTTCAAAAACCACCGATTGGCAAAAGTTCCATGATGTAGAAATTTTGACTCGAAATTTGTGCAAAGTGAACAAAAAACGAGGATGATTAATGTGCTTAAAGAAGACAATCGTGAACATTTTTTGCGAAAAATCCGAGTGCTGTAAATTTCAAGAGATTCTTAAACGATAATTAAAATAATCATAAGAATCAAAATTTCACCATAAAAACGGAATATTATATGGTATAAATCGATTTTTCAAAATGGATTTGGTAATAATTTCAAATTGTTAAAATTTTAAGCCGTCGTTTTGCAAGAATATTTCGTTCATTTTTTGGGTGTTTATGCCAAATCGACAAGAATCGACGCGCGAAATTGTCACTCTTGACAAAAATCCTTTCAAGTGATATGCTATCTGTATGTAATTGGGCAGATATGGGTTAGTTTTGTCCTTTTTTACTTCCGATTATATAAGCGGTGTCGGAACAGGGGAAAGCACAACCGGTATTTGTCGATACGCGAAGCTATTTTCAATTCAAGGCAGGAGGAAAACAGCATGAGAAATGCTAAAAACAAGAACAAGCTTGTTACTGCGATGATCCTTGCGAGTATGCTTGTCCAACCTTTAGCCGGAATGTCTGTTTATGCAGATGAACCGGTAACGACGGCGGAAACATCCGCGTCGGAGATTCAGGACGACACCTCGTATACGCTGAATTCGCTCGATGACATGGCAAATCTGATGGTTTCCTTGACGTATGCGGATTATCTTGCGGATTATGCCAATGTTCCGGATACCACCAAGGAAATCGATATCGATGTCACCAAGTACAACAACGATTTGTCCGAAGGCGAGATCGAGGTCAACGAAAAAGACACGGTGGTTCGCGACGGCAAAGAAATCGTTGCCGGAACGGTCAGCACGACCGATGAGGGCAAATTGGTATACGATATCGATGTGCCCGAAACGGCGATGTATTCGGTTACCGTGGAATACTATCCGATTGCCGGAAACGGTTCGACCATCGAACGTATTCTGTTAATCGACGATAAAATTCCGTTTAACGAAGCACGCTATATGAATTTCACGCGCGTGTGGATCGACAAAGAGGAGAGCGGCTATTCCAGAGCCGAACGCACCTTTAAGCTCGATATCAACCAAAACGAAATGCGTCCGGTCAAAGAGGAAGCTCCCGAATGGCGCACCCAGACGTTAATCGATTCACAGGCGTTTTACGATGAACCGTTTAAGTTTTATTTAACGGAAGGCAAGCATACCTTTGCTTTCGAATCTGCCAGCGAACCGCTTAAAATAGCTTCAATCAAACTTCATAAAGCCGAAACGCTTCCGACGTATGAAGAATATCTTTCCTTACATAAGGATGCTCCCAAAGTAAGCGAAGACACCGTGATACGGATCAATGCGGAAACACCGCTTAAAACCTCCGAACAGGTTATTTACGCAATGAACGACCGTACCTCGGCCATCACCGATCCGCAGAGCACGAGTGCAACGCTCTTGAACACCATCGGCGGCAACGGCGGCGATAAATGGAAAATCACCGGCCAGTGGATCGAATGGGATTTCGAAGTTCCCGAAACCGGTATGTATAAAATCGTGCCGCGCTTCAAGCAGACGGTCAACGCCGGTCTTTTCTCCTCACGTTCGATTAAGATCGACGGCGAGATCCCGTTTGCCGAAGCCAAAGCCTGCCAGTTCAAATATAAGAGCGATTGGCAGACACAGGCTCTGACGGATGGCGAAACCGAGTTTACCTTCTATCTCGAAAAAGGCAAGCACACCCTTCAGATGGAGGTTGTCCTCGGAAAGATGTCCACGATCCTTCAAACGATCAACGACAGTACCGACCGCTTGAATGAATACTACCGCGAAATTTTGATGATCACCGGTACCGACCCGGATGAATATACCGACTATTCGTTCTCCAAGCTCATTCCGGAAGTGCTTCGCGGCATGAGAAACGAATCGGCGCTGTTATACGATATGTCGGCGCAGCTTGAAGAGACCATCGGTGAAAAAGGTGAAAACACTGTTATCCTTGATCGTGTGGCATACTTGCTTGACTTAATGGGCAACGATCAGGATAAGATCGCCGCCAACCTCTCCAACTACAAGAGCTACATCGGAAGCCTTGGTACTTGGCTTCTTACCACTACCTCTCAGCCGCTTCAGTTAGACTACATTCAGATCCAATCGGCTGAGAAAGCAAAACTGCCGCAGGCAGAAGCCAATGCATGGCAGTCAATCAAACACGAGATTTCTTCCTTTATATCTTCTTTCTTTGTGGACTATAACTCCATGGGTTCGAGTACCGTCTATGACGAGAACGACCCGAACGCCATTGAAGTTTGGATCACCACCGGCCGTGACCAGGCGACCATCATGCGTCAGATGGTGGACGACAGCTTCGCCGCTGAATACGGCGTGTCGGTCAACCTGAAGCTGATTGCCGCCGGTACGCTTCTTCCGGCAACGCTTGCCGGCAACGGCCCGGACGTCTCCATGGACGCCGACCCGGTCGGCTTCGGTATCCGCAATGCGGTTATGCCGTTGAACTATTTTGAAAACACGGATAACTACATGGGCGATAACGTCATGGGCTTCAGCGAGGTAAAGAAGCTGTTTAACGAAGAAACCTTCGTTCCGTTAACAGTTCTTGACCCGGATCGCCGCGAATTCGCCGACGGAAAAGAAGTGCCGATCGCCGAAGACGGAAATGCCGAATTCAAGGTCGTCAAGGGTGTCGAACGCAACGGCGTGGTTACCTACGGTCTCCCGTCTACGCTCGATTTCCCGATGCTGTTCTACCGCAAGGATATTTTCGTCGAACTCGGCTTAGAGGTTCCGCAAACGTGGGATGATGTTGAAGACGTTATCCGCGCTCTTTCGGAAAACCAGCTCGAAATGGGCTTTGCGCAAACATTAACGCAGATCCGTATGTATCAGACCGGCGACGAATGGTTCAAGTCGTGCTACGATTATGAGGATATGGGCGATACCATCGATCAGAACAGCCGCGCTTATCTGCGCACGGTCGGTATTGAAACCAATCTTGGCAGCAACGGCGCGCTCGATGCTTTCCAGCGCATGACCGAATGGTTCACGCTGTACGGCCAGCCGGTTACGTTCGACTTCTCCAACCGTTTCCGTACCGGTGAGCTTCCGATCGGTATCGTAAGCTACACGCAGTACAACCAGTTGAAGGTCTTCGCTCCGGAAATCAGCGGCCTTTGGGAATTCGTTCAGCTGCCCGGCGTGGAACAGGCAGACGGCACCATCAATCATACCTCTCCGATCACGGTCGGCGCGGTCATGATGATGAAGGACGCTGCTGATGACATCACGGCCAACCAAGACTATACGGATTCGTTGCGTGCACAGAACTCGTGGAAATACCTCCAGTGGTGGGTGAGCACACCGACCCAAGAGCGTTTCGGTAAAGAGCAGGTCGCCATCATGGGTACGGCCGCAAAATACAATACGGCGAACGTTGAAGCTTTGAAAGGTCAGTCTTGGACAGCACAGGAAAAGAAAAATCTTGATCAGCAGTTCAAATCATTGAAAGGCACTCCTATGTCGCCCGGTAACTACATTGTCGCACGATATACCAACTTCGCATTCTACAATGTCGTGAATGACGGAGAGGTTGCCTCCGAGGCAATGCGCGCTTATATCGATGATATCGATAACGAGCTTACCCGTAAGCGTTCGGAATACGGCTTCTTGACGGCGGATGAATATAAAGCCGATCTTGCCGCAAAAAACGCTGAATAAGACACAATTATTAAAGGATAAATCGAGGAGTGAATTCAATGTCTGAAAAGGTCAGTGCCCAACAGGCACCAAAGCTCAGAAAGGATATGACAAAGTGGCAGTGGACGCTCCGTGAAATGAAGGTTCATAAGGCTGGCTACTTTATGGTAGCACCGTATTATTTGATCTTTATGACGTTCACGGTCGTGCCGGTTGTCGTGTCGCTTCTTCTCAGCTTCACGCAGTTCAATATGTTAGAAATGCCGATTTTCGTCGGTATGGACAATTACATTCGTCTGCTTCTTGACGATGATATTTTCCTTTTGGCTTGCAGCAATACGCTGATTTTCGCAACCATGACAGGCCCGGTTTCCTATTTGCTGTGCTTGATGTTTGCATGGTTCATCAATGAGCTGACACCGAAGATTCGTGCTGTCGTTACGCTCATCTTCTATGCACCGAGTATTTCCGGTCAGGTCTACCTCATTTGGCAGACGCTGTTCTCCAGTGACCAGTACGGCTGGGTCAATGGTACGCTCATGAAGCTCGGCATTATTTCCAGTCCGATTTTGTGGTTCCAGGATACCGATTATATTATGGGACTTGTTATCATGGTCGCTTTGTGGACTTCGCTCGGTACTTCGTTCCTTTCGTTTATCGCCGGCTTCCAGGTCGTGGATAAATCGCTGTACGAAGCTGCCGCTGTGGACGGTATCAAGAACCGTTGGCAGGAGCTTTGGTTCGTCACGCTTCCGGTTATGAAAAACCAGATGATGTTCGCGGCGATCATGTCGATCACCGGTTCGTTCGGCTTCGGTGCAGTCGTTACCGCACTCTGCGGTTTCCCCAGCGTCGATTATGCCGCTCATACCATCATGCACCACTTGGAGGACTACGGTAACCAGCGTTGGGAAGTCGGATATGCTTCGGCAATCGCAACCATCCTGTTTGCCATCATGATCGGTGCAAACGTGTTAGTCAATAAAATGCTGTCGAAGGTGGGTAAATGATATGAAATTCAAAATCAAAAAACGTTCATTTAACCGCTCGGTCGGCGGCGATATCGGTATCAATATACTGCTTATCATCTTCGGCGCATTCATGTTTCTTCCTATGGTCTATGCGATTTCGCAGTCTTTGAAGCCGCTTGACGAACTGTGGATGTTCCCGCCGCGCTTCTTGGTGCAGAACCCGAGTCTTAAAAACTTCCAAGAGCTGTTCCGCCTTATGAGCGAAAGCTGGGTTCCGTTCTCGCGTTACATATTTAATACCGCATTTGTTTCGGTTGCCGGTACCGGCGGACATTTGTTCTTTGCTTCGCTTGCAGCGTATGCCATGACAAAGATCAATTTCCCGGGCCGCAAGGGAATGTTCCAACTCGTTTATTATTCCCTTATGTTTAACGCAACGGTCACCGCACTTTCCAACTTTATCATCATGTCAGCTTTCCACATGATTGATACCTATTGGTCGCTCATCATCCCGGCCTTCGGCCAGACGCTCGGTTTCTACCTTATGCGTCAGTTTATGGAGACCACTGTTCCGGATACCGTTCTTGAATCCGCACGTCTTGACGGTGCAAAGGAACTTACCATTTATTGGAAGATCGTAATGCCGATGGTAAAGCCTGCATGGCTGACTCTTATCGTGTACTGCTTCCAAGGTCTTTGGAACAGCGGTACCTCCGTGTACATTTACAGTGAAGAGCTCAAAACATTTAACTACGCCATTCAGCAGATTCTCGCCGGCGGTATCGTTCGTTCGGGTGCAGCTGCCGCAGCAACGGTTATCATGATGCTTGTTCCGGTTACGGTATTCGTTATCACGCAGAGCAACATTATTGAAACGATGGCAAGTTCCGGTTTGAAAGACTAAGGAGGAATGTGACAATGAAAAAACTGAAGCGTGTATTTCTCCTTGCCGTCTGCTTGCTTATGATTGTATCAAGCATTCCGGTCGGTGCCATTATCCCGTATTCCACGTATACCTACGATATCGACGGAAACTACGTCGAATCGCCGCACGCCTATGTGCCGTATGAAACCATCAGCTCTGCTTCTCTCGGCCTTGAAACGCCGATAAGCGAACCGTATGATTTCTGTATCGGCAAACGCTTTATTAAAGAAACCGGCAAAGACAAGTTTACCAGCGAATGGGACGGAATGCTCTATATCGCTGACGGCGGCGATACGCCGCGTGTCATCGCCATCAAGTATGACTTCGATACCTGCACGTATTCCTATGAATACGAAATGACCTCGTTCGTCAACAACTGGGGCGTGCCGGACAGCATCTCCACACCGCGCGGCTTGTATGCAACCGATTCCGAGCTGTACGTGTGCGATACGGATGCCGCCCGCATCCTCGTGTTCTCGACGGTGGATACCGATGAGTACAAACGCGGCGATTTCATCCGCATCATCGAAGAACCGAAGAGCGAAGTTTTCCCGGATGACCACATCTATAAGCCGATTGCTGTTGCCGTCGGTACCTCCGGTTATATCTACGTTGTTTCTTCGACCACCTATCAGGGTATCATTTCCATGAACCACGAAGGTAAGTTCACCGGTTTCTTGGGCACGCAGACGCAGTCCATGTCCTTAATGGACATGATCTGGCGCCGCTTCCAGACTGCTGAACAGCGCAAACAGTCGATCTCAACCGTCACCCTTGAGTTCAACAACATCAATATCGATGAACAGGGCTTCGTGTATGCAACGACGGCTTCCATTTCCGAAGAAGACTTGACGAGTGCTATTAACTCCAAGAGCTCTGACAGCAAGTATTCGCCGACAAAGAAGCTCAATCCGAGCGGTAAAGACGTTATGAAGCGTACCGGCTTTTATCCGCCGGTCGGTGAAATCAGCTTCACGACAACGGCTACCGCTACGCCAAACTTCACCATTACCGGCCCGTCGACCATCGTTGACGTGGCTCTCGGCCCGGAAGGCACTTGGTCGGTCATTGACCAAAAGCGTCAGCGAATCTTCACCTATGATGAAGACGGCAACCTGCTCTTCGCTTTCGGCGATAAGGGCAGCCAGCTCGGTAACTTAACGACGGTTCAGGCAATCGACTATGCCGGTACCAATATGCTGGTGCTTGACAAGGAAAACGATAACATTACCGTGTTTAAGCGCACCTCTTACGGCGATGAGCTTGTACAGGTTTTGGCTCTCCAGAGAAACCGTGAGTACGACAAGGCTGCCGAACACTGGGAAAACATCTTACAGAGAAACTCCAACTTTGATATGTCCTACATCGGCATCGGTCAGAGCTTGACCAGCCAAGGCAAGTATAGAGAAGCTATGGATTCCTTTAAGTATGCTTACGATACCGAGCATTATTCGGAAGCTTATCAGCACGTTCGTAAAGCATGGGTTGAAAAATACGCACTCATCGTGCCGGTCGTTGTCATTGCCTTCTTCTGGCTGATCGGAAAGATCTTCGGCTATGCCAAGAAGGTCAACGTGGCAGGGCAGGTGATGAAGCCAAAGAGAAGCCTCAAAGAAGAATATCTGTATGGCTTCCATGTGATGTTCCATCCGTTTGACGGCTTTTGGGATATCAAACATGAAAAACGTGCTTCACCTAAGGGTGCTACGTTTATTCTCGCGATTACCATTATTACCTATATCTACTCCTTGATCGGAAAAGCATATCTTATCGATCCGCATCCGGCAGATATGAACGTGCTGCTTTCGGCCGTTGCAATTCTCCTGCCGATCCTTTTGTGGGTCGTTGCCAACTGGTGCTTGACAACCTTGTTTGACGGCGAAGGCAGCATGAAGGATATCTACATTGCCACCTGCTATTCGCTGTTCCCGCTGCCGGCGTTCTTGGTGCTGACGACGCTTCTTTCCAACATCGTTACCTTGAACGAAGCACCGATCCTTTCGCTTGCAATGAACGTTGCGTTCTTCTGGGTAGGCTTCTTACTGTTCTTCGGTACGATGGTTATCCACGATTATACGCTGTTCAAAAATATATTAACCACACTTGCCACGATAGTCGGTATGGCGTTTATCATGTTTATCGGCGTGCTGTTCTCCAGCCTTATCGGAAAGATTATCTCTTTCATCGCCGGTATCGTTTCCGAATTATCGTATCGAATGTAGCGAAAGGAGTAACACAATGAAGGCACAAAAACTTGTAATCTATTTTCTTTCGCTTGTGATGATTTTGTCTGCCTTTGCGCCGCTTGCAACCGTATCCGTGTTTGCAGCCGACGACGATAAAAAAGACGAACAAACCGCAGAAGAGGAAACTTACGATTATCTCGGCAAACCGTTTGCGAGCGATAAAGCAAAGCTTGCAACCATGACGCTTTATTACGAAACCGATGATTATGCCATCTACGGCTTGGAGGAAACCGGTGAAGTCGGCTTGCTTGTCAAAGCAACCGGTCAGATCCTGCTTACCAACCCGTATGATGCGGCATCCTCCAAATCGTCGGAAGCCGTAAAGCAGCAGCTTCTTTCGCAGATCATCCTTACATACAGCGACAATGCCGGAACGGTCGTCAGCTTAAACAGCTTTGCCGACGCAGCGTTTGCTTCGGACGAAACCAAGCAGATCCATATGTCGGCAACCCGCACCGGCCTTCGCGTGGAATACACTATCGGCCGCGAAGCTGTTAAATACATCGTTCCGCGTCAGATTGAAAAAGAAGCATTTGAAAAGAATATTCTTCCGTATTTCGAAGAAGGCTCCAGAGAGTATAAAAAGCTTACCGCTTATTACAGCTTGAAGGATCCGAACGCAGCCGGTCAGTCCGCCGCAACGGTAGAGGCCATGAAAATGAAATGGCCGATCACCGAAAAGTACGCTATCTACGTGTTGGATACCGGCGTCGGCAACCGCGAAATGCTTGAACTCGAAGGCTATATCAAGGGCACGTATTACGACGAGTATTCCAAAGTGGAAGAAATGTACGAAATGCTCGACTATGTCGACACTTCCGCCGCACCGGCACTCTTCCGGTTCGCGATCGAGTACAGCATCGATGACTTAGGCCTTTCCATTCGTATGCCGGCCAGCAGCATTCGCTACGATTCTTCCAACTATACGCTCGAAAGCGTCAAATTCCTGCCGTATTTCTGCGCCGGAAGCAATCAGAACACCGGCTTTACCATGATTCCGGACGGTTCCGGTACGATCACGCGCTTTGAGGATATCGGCAACAAGGCCTTTACCTTGACCGGTAAGCTTTACGGCAGAGATTATTCCTTCCATTCCATTTCCGGCAGCTATCAGGAAACCATGCGTTTGCCGGCTTTCGGTGTCATGGAAACCAAGCCCGTTGCACCGGAAATAACCGTCGACGAAACGCCGGCAGCCGATGAAACGGCGGATACCGCCGACACGACGGAAGAAACCGCGACTGCTGATGAAACCCCAACCGCCGATGAAACGACGACTGCTGACGAAACCGCAGCTGCCGATGAAACGGCGACCGACGATACCAAAGAAGCGGACGGCGATACTGCGGCTCTCCCGGCAACCGACGAAGAAACGCCTGTTGTGACGGATGAACCTGCGGATGCTGCGGAACCTGTGGATACCGCCGATGCGGTTGACGCGGCTGATACCGCTGAAAACACTGAAACCGTGACCGCCGGTTACGTCGCTTACCTTGTCGAAGGCGATGCCATGGCGGAAATCACCGCAGACCACGGCGGTACGGTTCATAAGTACAGCTCGGTTTATACAACGTTCTATCCCAAGCCGAACGATTCTTACGTCCTCGAAGGTATTTCCACAAGCGGTTCTGCCAACTGGACGGTTCACAGCGACAGACGCTATACCGGGAACTATACGCTTCGTATTTTCCCGATAACCGGTGACGGCTGTGACTACAATGACATGGCTGAGGAAATCCGCAACTATTTAATTGAAAACGGAACCTTTACAAAAATCGCCAAGGGTGATGAAACAACGGATGATGTTCCGTTGTATCTCGAAACCTGCGGTACGATCAAAACGACACAAAAAGTGATTGGCTTCCCGGTAGATGTTCAAATGCCGCTTACGACCTTTGAACAAACACAGGATATGCTGACCGAGCTTGCCGATAACGGCGTGCACAACGTCAATGTCAAGCTTACCGGTTGGTACAACGGCGGTCTTCGCCATACCGTTCCGGCAAAGATCAAGGTTGAAAAAGCCATTGGCGGCAAGAAAGGCTTTGAAAAATTAGCCGCATACGCAAACGAAAACGGCGTCTGGCTCTATCCGGATTTCGATTTCGTTTATGTGCATAAGCTTGATAACTTCGACGGCTTCAACTACAAGAAGGATTCCGTCAAAACCATCGATAACCGCAGTGCCGTCTACCGTGAATACAACGATTTGTATCAGGGCTTCAATGAAAAAGGTGCGCTCATCATTTCGCCGACTTCGATGAATAAATTCTACGACAAGGTTCGCAAGGATATCATGAAGTTGGACACCAAAGGCATTTCCGTTTCGACGCTCGGTTCGGAACTCAGCTCCGATCATAACGAGGACTACACGCTTAACCGCGAAGATGTCAAAACGATGGTAACCAATACGTTAGCTGAAATGAAAGCTGATAACGGCAGTCTGATGGTGGAGGGCGGCAACGCCTACACATTGCCGTATGTGGATCATGTGCTTGACGTTTCTCTCGACAGCAGCTTGAATATCAATACCAGCGAATCGGTTCCGTTTGTCGGCATGGTTCTCCACGGCAACGTTGAATTCGCCGGCAGTGCCATTAACTTGGACGGCGACTACGATTACAGCGTATTGAAAGCCATTGAAAACGGTGCAACCCTCTACTTCATCCTCTCCAAGCAGAATACCTCCGAGCTTAAACAGTTCACACGGTTCAGCCGTTATTACGCAATCGGCTTTGATATCTGGAAGGACGATTTGATTTCGACCTATAACGAGTTCAACGACGCGATGAAGCAGGTGAAATACTCCTACATCACACATCACGAAACGCTTGAAACCCGTGTGGTTAAGGTGGTTTATGAAAACGGCGTCGGCTTCATCCTCAACTATAACACACATCCGGTTGAGATTGACGGTCAAACCGTCGAAGCCATGAGCTTTATACAGATTACGGATGACGGCGCGGTAAGCGCGCTGTCGTCCGAGAACTAAGGAAGGGGCGTGAATGAAAATGACTAAAACGGTTCAGCCTAAAAAGAAAAAGGTAGCCTCTCTTGATGCGAAAAAGTCGAGAGCCGGCTGGTTATTTGTTCTTCCTTTCGTGATCGGTTTCGTGCTTCTGTATATTCCGATGCTGTTTCAGTCGATCGAATTCAGTTTCAGTGAAATCAAACTGTTGACCAATGCAGGCGGCGGCGGAGGCGGTTATGAGTTAACCTTCGTCGGTTGGGCAAACTACAATAAAGCCCTGTTTTCCGATGCAAACTTTGTCCGCGTGCTGACCTCCAGCCTCAAGCAGTTGGTGTTAGATGTCCCGGCAATCGTCATTTTCTCGCTGTTCATGGCAATCGTCTTGAACCAGAAAATGGTCGGCCGTGCGGCATTCCGTGCAATCTTCTTTATCCCGGTTATCCTGACAACCGGTCTTATCGATCAGATTGACCAATCCAACGCCATCATGAACTACATGGGCTCCGGCGGTATCGATACCGGTGCGGCGGAAGCTTTGGAAGGCTCCGGCGGCACGGAAATCGTCAATGCACTCGATATCACGGCACTGTTAGGCAATATGGCTGTTGGTACAGAGCTTGTGAACTATGTTGTGGATGTCGTAAACAACATTTTCAACATTGTTAACCGCTCCGGCGTTCAGATGTTAATCTTCCTTGCCGGTTTGCAGTCGATTTCTCCGGCAATCTATGAGTCCTGCACCATGGATGGTGCAACCGGTTGGGAAACCTTCTGGAAGATCACCTTCCCGATGATCAGCCCGATGATTTTGGTCAATACGATTTACACGGTTATTGACTCCTTTACTTCCAAGTCCAATGAGGTTATGACATACATCAACCGCATTTACCAAGGCACGACCAAGGACGCGCGTGTGCTCAGCTCCGCCATGTCATGGGTATACTTCTTGGTGGTACTACTTCTCATCGCCGCGGTGACCGGTATTATCTCCATGTTCGTGTTCTATCAGCGTAAGGATTAAGGAAAGGAGGAACAATCAGTATGAATCAGCAAAAAAAGCTTACGAGAAAAGAAATGCGCATCAATTTCGAAGGAAAAGTCGGCAGAGCCGAACGTCTTCGTCAGCGCGTGTTTTCGCTTAACTTTCTCGGAAAAGTGATCTGGGCGATTTTAAGATATGTCCTCTTGATAGGTATTTCCTATATCATCCTGTATCCCTTTATCACCAAAATTGCAGCATCCATTATGAGCCCGTCCGACTTCACGGATCAGACGGTAAAACTGATTTCCAAGAATCCGTCGCTCGACCAATGGATCTTTATCATCAAGGAAAACAAGTATTGGCAGGCACTCTTCAACACCGCGCGCATCTCCATTCTGTGCGGTCTGTTCCAGACCTTTATCTGCGCAATCATCGGTTACGGCTTTGCCAAGTTCAAGTTCAAGGGCAGAGGAATCCTCTTTGTTGCGGTTATCATCACACTTTTGATTCCGCACGATACGCTTCTTCTCTCCATGTTCATGAAATTCCGTTACTTTGATGTCCTCGGCATTTTGAAGCTGTTCACGGGTAAAACCATCAGCCTTTTGAATACCGAATGGCCGTTATACATCCTGTCGCTCACCGGTCTTGCCTTTAAGAACGGTTTGTATATCTTCATCTTCCGTCAGTTCTATAAGGGCGTGCCGGATGAGCTTGAAGAAGCGGCATACATCGATGGTACCGGCGTGTTTGAAACATTCTTCCGCATCATCATTCCGCTTTCGGTTCCGATGATGACCACCGTGTTCATGTTCTCGTTCTCGTGGCAGTGGACGGATACCTTCTATACGGCATCTCCGTTCTTCACCGCCAGCGCAGAACCGTTGCTTACCAACATCGTAAACAAGATTCCTCCGACGCTTCGAAACGACTTTGCCGCTTCGGCTTTGTGGGAATCGGCCATCACCAATACCAGCGGACTTTTGGTTATCCTGCCGCTCTTTATCATCTTCTTGTTCGCACAGCGTTCCTTTGTTGAAGGTATCGAGCGTTCGGGTATCGTAGGTTAAAATCTCAAAACAGGCGGCGTGCCGATATGTACGCCGCCTGTTTTATCACAAATGGGAGTAAGAAAATGCTTGATCGAAAACAATATGAAAATCCGCAAAATATATATCGGATTTACCGGTTGTCACACGGAATGCCGGAGGATTGCGCAAGCACCGTTGATACGCTTCAGGCACAAGGCTTTGGCGGCGTGGTGCTAAACGCCGCTTGGCACGAAAAGCCGGAGGACACGGAGAAATACCTCCAAAACGAAGCAGATTTTGCGGTGCTTGACCATAAAATTGACGTGTGCACCCAAAAAGGCTTCGGCGTTTGGCTGTATGACGAAAAAGGCTATCCGAGCGGCTCTGCCGACGGCCTTACGCTTGCCGGCCATCCGGAATATGAAGCCAAAGGCTTTACGGCGATTGAAACGCACGGAAAGCCGTATCAGGTGGAAATGCCGTTTGAAAAAGTCATCTATGCAACCGATGAAACCGGCGCACCGGCAGCCTTTGACGAAACCGGTGCCGAGAATGCACATATTTGCTATGTGACCTCGCCGGTGTTCGAAGGCAGTCATGCACAAAAATGCGGTTGGGGACCGCGCCGCTATCCGAATCTCATGGATAAAGAGGCCATTGCCGCCTTTATCCACTGCACCTATGACCGCTATTACGAGAAAATCAAACATTTTGATGCCTTTGAAGCGGTTTTTACCGACGAACCGAGCTTGATGAGTGCTTATGTCAACTGCTCCTCTCCCATGAAGCACACCTTCTTGCCGTGGCATGATACGCTGCCCGATGTGTTCCGGCAAATGCATGGCGTTTCCTTGTATGAAATCATCGGCGAGCTGTTCGATGAAACAGACACGTATCGCCCGGGAAAGCGGATGTTTTGGGAAACCGTTGCCGAAATGGTGAATAACGCGTATTTCAAGCAAATTGCAGCTTGGTGTGACAAGCATCACATTCGTTTTTCCGGCCATGCGCTGTTAGAGGAATGCATTTCCATGCACGTGCCGCTGTACGGAAATCTTCTCAAATGCTTAAAATCGTTTGATTATCCCGGTGTGGATATGCTGACCGGTGATCCGAAAGCTTTTTTACACAATGAAACCATGCAGTATTGCATGGCGGCCAAATATGTTGGCAGCGCCTCCCGCATGACCGGCAAAACTTCGAAGGTCATGGTGGAGATCTGTCCGCTTTGCGACCATAATAACGGCGGTGATTTCACGGTGGAGCAGGAGATCGGCACCATGGATTTGCTCTTCTTTGCCGGTATCAATCACATCAATTCGTATTTGGATCCGTCACGTTTGAACGGCAAGAGCAAATTGTATGCCGACTATTTCGCAAGAGCTTCCTACGTGCTTCGTGACAGCCGCTGGAACGGAAAAATCGGTGTGTATTATCCGATCGAAACCATGCAAGGCTATTATCATCCGTCAAACGTCGGCGTCAATACCGGTGCTGTCGTAACGCCGACCGAAAAACGCGTGGAAGCGACCCTCTTCCGCCTGCATCGGCAGTTGTACGAAAACGGCTTGGATTTTACGGTGGTCGATGCCGCATGGCTTAAAAAAGCGTCACTTTCCGACGGTGTGTTCGCGTTAAATGGCTTGGAGATTTCAGCGCTTGTTATGCCGGCCGTTGCGGTTTTAGATGAAGCTGTACGGGTTCGGTTAACTGAATTTCAAAAGCAAGGCGGCCTTGTTGTGTGGTGTGAGGCTTGTCCCGAAGATATGAATGTACCGCTGACGGAGGATCCGGTGCCGCTTTTGAAAGCGCATATTCCGTGCGATCTTTCGGTTGAAGCCGATTTTCCGAAGGAGCTCTTTATCGGTTCGTATAGTAAAGACGGCAAACGGTTGTACTATTTGGTCAATGCGTCGGATAAAGTCAATATGGTGAAAGTGTCGTTTGCGGACGGCGCCCCGTTTGAAGTGTGGCATAATCTCGACGGAACGGTCACAGAGGACGCGGATGTGACGCTTGATCCGTATACCTCCGTGTTTGTGGTGGAACAATAGAAAAGAGGCGGTTGTGTGAAATTTGCCTATATCGGAATTGATCTATTTTTGCCGGCTTTGCAGATTCTTTTGGACGAAAACCAAGAGCTTGTAGCGTTGTTCACCTGCGAAACGGATGATCTGACGGAATTTCATGACGGTGTAACGGCACTTGCCGTTGCACGCGGCGTGCCGGTGACGACCGAACGGATACGGGTGGCGGATTTCAAGCGTTTACAGGAAAAAGGCTGTGATTTTGTTATATGCGCCGGTTATTATTATAAAATTCCGGTGTATCCGGAACTCCCGACGGTCAACATTCATCCGTCGCTTCTCCCATATGGCCGCGGCGGCTGGCCGATGCCGCTTGACATCCTAAACTGCCGGAAAACCAGCGGTGTCACGATCCATAAGATTGCCGAAGGCTTTGATACGGGCGATATCCTCTTGCAGCGCGCCTTTGATTTGGATGCAGCCGAAACGCTCGAAACCTTGATGAACAAGGTCTATGCGCTTCTGCCGGAAATGCTGCACACGCTGGTAACGGATTTCGATTCGCTCTACCGCAACGCCCGACCGCAGGGCGACGGCGTATATTTGCCTATGCCGGAAAAAGAAATGTATACGATAACGCCGGATACGCCCTTTGAAAAGGCCGAGCGCATCTTGCGTGCCTTCTATGGGTATGACTGCTACTATCAGACCGACAGCGCGGAATATCGCCTGATACGGGCAAAGGCCGTGCGAACCGCGCAAGAGTGCAGGGAAGCGGTCTACTTTCCGATAAAGGACGGCTATGTTGTTTGTCGGAAAAACGATGTTTTGCAAATGAAATAAAAAATCAACCCCAAAGCCGGTCGCTGTTCTTACGTAACAGACAAGCTTTGGGGTTGATTTTGGATAGACCTACTTGAATTTTTTTGCAAATCGGTGATCGCTACTTCTAAAATGTCCATGCAAGAAACGAATGTATGTACGGCTCGGGATCAAACGGCTCAAGAAGCGAATTTTTTGGCAGATACAGCGGATGGTGCGGATGACCGACTTTGGAGCGGCTTCCGGCAGTGAACCAGTTGACACCGTATTTTTGCCCGATTTTGACCATATCGCCGACGCATTCAAAGAGATATCGCCGCTTTTCGATGATCGCGCCCCATGCCGCCCATACGGCAGGCGTGTTCCCGGTTTCGGACAGGTTCAGTGCATATTCAAAAGCTTTCATATTTTCGGCGTGCAGATAGGCGTTGCACGTTTTTTCCATGTCGTCGGGATTGGTGGCGCGCTGGGGATAGAGATTGAACATGATAAAGCTGTCAAATCCGTTGAAATGCGCAATGCGCTCGACGGATTTTAAGGTGTTGTCCAAATGATCGGGTGCGGCGGTGGAAGGGTTGATGCCAATGCAAATGAGCGGCTTTTTGCCGCGCGTGCCGAGAATGTATCGGTATTCGTCGTAGACCGGCGGCACATACAGCCACGTTTCGGAATTGTAGTCATTTTGCGGAAGAAGCGCTTTTTCAAGCGCTTCTTCAAAGGATAAGACCGCAAGCGATGCGGTTGTGTTTACAGAAGGAATATGCATGGGTTTGCTCCTTTGCAGTTTAATCGGCGTTCTCGTCGGAACTGCCGGAAAAGAGCGGAACAAGATTGGTTCCGGGATAATAGGTGGCAAGGATCTCTGCATACGAAAAACCGGCATCCGCCATACAGCGTGAGCCGAATTGGCTGAGTCCAACGCCGTGTCCGTAGCCGCAGCCGTCAAACACAAGCACCGGCTTCATGCCGCTTGTCGTATGCTCACCGTCTGCCGAAAGGTAGGTGTAGCCGCCGATTCCGGTCAAATCGTATGTGCCGTTTGCGGAAATGACCGATACAGCCGGCGTGATTTCGCTGTCATCCGGTACATAGGCGTGCGCAATATCGAAATTGGCGCTCTTGACGAGCTTCCCGAAAAATGACCGAACGCTTCCGGAATTTTTGAGCACGATTTTGTTGCCGGCACCGTCGGTGACCGTCATGCTTTCGATATAGCCGGAGTTTTTACGCGCGTAATCCAAGTCGGCAATGCCGTCGGTGAGGCGCGCAAGGTAGGTCGGCGCGATGTAGCTTAACAGCTCGTCCTCTAAAATCACACTTTCCCATTTCCCGTTTGGAACGTTGCGGTAATCCTCATACGGCGTGAAAACGGTCGTAAGATACGGAAATTCCGCCGCATTGCTGCCCCAGGCGGCAGACGCGCTTTCGGTGTAGCCGCCGTTTGAAGAATGATACGGCGTGGTCGCGAGCGTGTCCTTGTATTTCAGAACAAGACCGGATGTTTCGGCAAGAGCCGTATCGGTTCGTTCATGCTCCTTAGACGCACCGCTGTACACCTGGCAGTGCGTGGTGGCACACAAATCGAAGCCGGAGGCGGTGTGCGAGGAGGCCATGGTGCTGCGAAGCGCATATGTGCGTGCCGCAACGGCCGCTGCTTTGAGCGCTTCCATATGCCAGCTTGCATAAACTTCGCTTGGCAGAACGCCGCGTAAATAGTCCTCAAGATCCAATACATTCACAACGGTTATGGTTCCGTCTTCAGCGGCAAATAGTTCAAAACCGCCGCGATAGGGCTTCTCCGCGTAAAGAATCGTTTCGTCCGGTTCAAGCGGTTCAACGGAGATTTTTTTGCCTTCGGCGACCGATGCGATTTCCGTGCCGAAGACGGTGGCTGCATGAAGCGTGTTTTCCGAGACGGTGAAAACGAGCCGGTTCACATCCAAGCTTACCGGTTCAAACTCTTCGCTTTCGACACGGACGGTAAAACCGCCCTGTGCTTCAAGCGTCGCGGAATCTGCGGCAGATTGACCGTAGGAAAGCCCGATGCGCACCGGCGTCGGATATTCGGCCGCACTTGTCGCAAAAGAAAATACGGCACTTATCGTCATCATAAGTGCCGCAAGTCTCGGAAGGTGTCTGAAAATTGTCAAACGCTTTCTCATAGCGCAAAGAATGCGGGAATGACGGCAATCAGCGTTGAGATAATGAACAGCGCGGCAAGCGTAAACACTAAAATGCGCGTTCCCCAAACCTTAAAATTTGCTTTTGCCTTTTTCTTTGCAGCTTTTTCTGCGGAAATTTCTGTCTTAGCCAATGTAGTATTCACCCCTAACCAATATGTATGATTTTTCATTGATCACTTCGATGCCTCGTCCGTCGCCGCCGCGCGGAATCAAGCAATACGAGTTGAAAGCAACCGAATCGCCGTTCAGGTATTCAACACCGCCGGTGATATCGGCAATGCCTTGTCCCTCAAACGGGGAAATGACGGTAACCGCACTTCCCGGACGAACGATGAATTCCAAAACGGAATTTGTGTACAGCTTCGCGCCTTTTTCAAGCTCCAACAGCGTGTAGGTGCCGTTTGCGGCCGCATCCGGTGTCTGCGGCGTATCCGGCTCGGATACCGTGCCGCCGGTTTTGGCAACCTCCATTAACACATCTTTTTTGAACTGCGGCAGAAGCACGTCGGTAAGATAGCTGAGCGTGACAAGCGGATCGTTTCCGTCCGAATCCGAATACGAAACGAGCGAAAAGGCGAAAACGGACAGAAGCATCACGCAGACAAGTGCTGCCGCACCGATTTTTAACGACTTGTGTTTCATATCCGACTCCTTTCGCGGCTTGTGATACAGCTTTTACAATTACCTTTTCTATTGTAGCACAATTTGCGCCGGTTTTCAAGAGGAAATTGCTGGTTTTGGCAATTTTTTTGTGTTGCCGCGGTGGAAGTCGGCCGGGCAGTTCGAAAAGCGGTTCTGAAAAATACACGCAGCGACAACCGTAGGTTGTCAAAAGAACAACTTAAAATTGCTTGACAGCATCGCGCGAAATCTGTATGATTAAGGTAAAGAGCGGATTTGGAAGGCTTTTAGCGAAAGATGGCTTTCTGCAAGGCCGACAACCGCAGGTTGTTAAAATAACAACTTTAAAATGCTTGACGATATCAAAATAAAACGGTATGATAGAAACATAAAAACACTTTAAGGAGGCATTATTTATGCAAATGAAAGAACGAATCTGGAAACTGCGCACCGATCTACATATGACAAGAGAACAATTTGCCGAGGAATTTGGCGTTTCGAAGCAAGCCGTTCAAAAATGGGAGACCGGCGCATCGTATCCGGAGCTTTCGAAGCTGATCGCCATTTCCAAACGCTTCGACATTTCGCTTGATGCTTTGGTTTTGGATCGCGATATGCGTGCCGTTGAGGACAGCCGCGGCAAAATAAAAATCATCCCCAACTACTTGAACATGGATAAGTGGGAACTGTATTCGTCTGCGATTCAGATTGAGTATCGTCAGGGCATGGAAGAAGGTCTTGATATTGAAAAATACAAAGATGTTTTCATGGCCATTTCAAAGCTTTCTCTCGGAAAAATCAAAGAAGATTTCGGTAACGTAATCTATGAGATCGTGTCCGAAGCTCCCCAAAGAGAAGACTATCCCTACAACGAACCGTCTACGCTGGATGAGATCAAGGAGCTGCGGAAGCCGTATTCGCTTGAAAAGAAGTGCGATGAGAACCAATTGAAGAACAAGCTTACCGGCGCATGGTTCGGCAGAATCTGCGGCTGCCTGCTCGGCAAGAGCTTGGAAGGCATTCGTACCGAAGAACTCATACCACTCTTGAAGGAAACTGATAACTATCCGATGCACAGATATGTCCTGAAGAGCGACATCGATAAGATCGATCCCGGCAAGTATGTGTTCGATTTGATCAACAAGCCGTTTGCGGATACCGTAAGCTATATGCCTTGCGACGACGACACCAACTATACGGTGCTTGCACAGCGTATTATTGGCGATTACGGCAAAAATTTCACGCCGTTAAACGTTATGCAGGCCTGGGTGCGTTATCAAGGAAAGGATTCCTATTGCACCGCCG
>URCT01000034.1 GCA_900546385.1 uncultured Eubacteriales bacterium
GCACCAGGTGCTCGCTCTCGGTGTCGAGTGCGGAGGTGGCTTCGTCGAGAATGAGAATGCTCGGCTTTTGGATGAGCGCGCGCGCAATGGAAATACGTTGTTTCTCGCCACCGGAAAGAGAGACACCGCCGCTTCCGGTGACCGTGTCATAGGCGTCGGGAAGCTTCATGATAAAATCATGCGCTCCGGCGTTTTTGGCTGCCTCGATGACCTCTTCCATAGAGGCGTCAGGACGTGCATAACGGATGTTGTCGGCAATACTTCCCATAAACAGATAGGTTTCCTGGGAGACCACGCCGATGCTCTTACGGAGCGTTTCGAAAGCGATTTTCTTTACCGGAATGCCGTCGATGGTGATTTCACCGCCGGTCACGTCATACATACGGGAAATAAGATTGATAATGGTGGATTTTCCGGCGCCGGTTTTTCCGACAAGACCGGTAAAATGCCCGGCTTCGGTCTTGAAGGACAGATTTTTCAAGATCGGCCGTCCGGCTTCGTATTCAAACGAAACGTTTTTGAACTCGATATCGCCCTTGAGTTCGCCGCCCGGCACTTCGACGGGATCCTTCGGGTCTTTGACCTCCGGCTCGCTGTCCAAAATCTCGAACATACGGCTGACCGCATCCATACACCGCGCCCAGTCGTTGCCCATGTACATGAAGAAGTACATCGGACCCCAGATAATGCCGAAATAGCTGATTAACAGCGTCAAGCCGCCGAATTGCAGCTTGCCGTTCAGCACGAAATACACGCCAAGGCAATAGATAAGCCCGGTAAAAACGCTGTATAAGCCCTCTTGAATCGGGAAAAAGTGTGCACTGCGGCGGTCACGGTTGTATTCGGCATCGTACAGCGCGTCGTTTTTGCCGCCGAAACGGGTGATCTCCTGTCCCTCTCGCGCAAAGGCCTTGACCACGCGATGGCCGCCGACCGCATCGGATAACACCGCGTTCACGCCGCGGCGTGCGATATCCCGGCCGCGCCACATACGCTTTTGGCCGCGAAACCACACAAATTCAATGCCGATGACCACAAGCACCACGCCAAACATACACGCCGAAAGGATCGGGTTGATACTTAACATGAGCACCACAAGTCCGATGACCTTCACAACGTTGGACAGAAACTGCGGCGCAACATCCACAATAAAGCCGTAAACATCAAAGCTGTCGTTGTCCACGCGTCCCATGAGAGAGCCGGTCTGCTTATTGGTGAAAAACGCAAGCGACAGGTTCTGCATGGCGCAGAAAATGCGCACACGAAGCTGATGGATGACCTGCGGCGTGACACGGCTTAAAATAATGCCCGAAACCATGCGGAAAACCATGGAAACAAACGAAAACGCCGCCATGCACAGAATGACAAACAGGATCTGCCCGTACATACTTCCGCCCTCGGTCAACACATCGTCGTATAACAGCTTTGTGCCGAAATACGGTGCCACCAGTTCCAAGCCGACCGCAAGCCAAATGAGTGCCAAAATAACAAGCATTTGTTTCTTGAACGCACCGAACAGACTGAGAAGCCTGCCGAGAAGGCCGGATTTTTTGGTGCAGTGCGGACAGAACCGCCGGTTTGGGTCGGGATATTTTTCGCCGCACTTCGGACAGTACAAATGCTTGTCCTCCAAAGCCGAATCGTCCGGCGTTTCGCCTTTTTTGATACACTCGAAGCGGCGGCAGAACTGGCCGAACTTTTCGCCGAAGCCTGCGGAAAAGCGCGCAAGCGGCACGTCTCTTCCATCCGAAAAGGTTGCCATCAGCCTTGACGCATAGGTATAGCGGTCAACGCTTAAGCATTCGATTTCCTTGACCGGATATTCGGCAAATTCCTTAAAATCGAAACCGGCATCGTAATGACGCCCCTTCTTTTTCAGCCGATCGTAACCGGAAAGCAAATACAGCTTTTCATCGTCAAAGGCAATGTATACGTCATAATAGCAGCCGTCGCCGTCAAGATCGGCTTTGACGCAGTATTTCAGGTTTTCGGGATCGACGCCGCGGCAGGAAAATGCCTGTTCGACCGCGCCCGAAAGCTTATCAAAATATTTCATGAAACATCCTCCGAAGCAAACACGTGCTGCGATAAAACCGTTCTCACAAAAGCTTATTTTGCAGTAGTACCGTATTATAGCATATGCTGTCAAAAAATGCAAGCCGTTTATCCGATTTTTCAGCAAATATTAAGAATCCGACAGCTTTTTGAAAAGAGGTGCAAAAAAACGTAAAAATATCGTGAACCGGCGTTTTTTTGCACATTTTACTTGAAAAAAGCGCGTGCTTGTGCTATAATAATCTGTAAGCATATTTGTCCGAATAAATACAACTCCGCAAGAAAGGAGGAAACGGATATATTCGGATTTTTCAAAAAAGCAAAAACACATGAACAGGCAAAGGCGGCCGTCTTTGTGGATTACGAACACTGGTACATTTCCCTTGACCGCAATTACCACACGCGACCGGATCTTGCCGCCTTTACCGACGAAATCAAAAAGCAATACCACGTGGTTTCCTATACGTTTTTCGGCGATTTTTCCAATCCGTCCTTACAGAACGAGATGCACACCATCCGCGCCTACACCAACGATATCGTGGAAACCAAAAACGGCGGCGGCTACTTCAAAAAGGATTTTACCGATTTTATCATGCTCGATAAGATTTATCAAACCGCCTATTCCGATAAGGACATCGACACGTATATCATTTTTACCGGCGACAGCCATTTTACGTCGGTCGTCCTGTTTCTGAAAAATGTATGCCGCAAAAATGTGGTGGTATACGGCGTAAAAAACGCCTTCTCGGGTCAGCTTGCCACGGCGGCAAGCAAAAGCCGCGTCATTGAGCCGGATGAGCTTGCAGGGCTTTGCCGCGCCATTATCGAAAACATTTATGCTTTGGAGCAAGCCTCCAAGGACGCGTATCCGACCTTTATGAAAACCATCGACGCGGTCGCTGCCAAAACAGGCACGGACAAGACAGAGGTCAAACGTGCCATGGAACAGCTTCTCGAAAAAAACTGTATTTCACAGTATGTGAAAAAATTCGGTGATAAAGAGGTGCGGCTGTTAAAGGTCGATTACAAGCTCTGCGAAAAGCTCGGTTATTTTCGATAACCCTTTTCGCCTCACCCTTTCCGCCGATTCCCGGACAAATATGCTTTTTTATGATAAAAAACGGATAAAACCCTCTGAAAGGAACGATACATACACATGAAAGAACTAATGCTCGGAAATAAAGCGGTCGCGCGCGGTCTTTATGAGGCCTCCTGCGGCTTCGCGTCCAGCTATCCCGGCACGCCCAGCACGGAGATCACCGAATGTGCCGCTTTGTATCCCGAAATCTATGCCGAATGGGCACCCAACGAAAAAGTGGCTCTTGAAGCAGCCCTCGGTGCTGCCATCAGCGGCGTGCGCTCGTTCTGCGCCATGAAGCACGTGGGACTCAACGTTGCGGCCGACCCGCTTTTCATCACCTCCTACACCGGCATCGGCGCCGGTATGCTCATTGCCGTGGCCGACGATCCCGGTATGCATTCGTCGCAGAACGAACAGGATTCGCGCCACTATGCCATTGCGGCCAAGCTTCCCATGCTTGAACCGTCCGATTCGGCCGACTGCTTGGAATTTACGCGCGACGCCTATGCTCTTTCCGAAAAATTCGATACGCCGTTTATTCTGCGCACCTCCACACGCGTGGCGCATTCGCAGAGCATCGTCGAAACCGGCGAACGTGAAGAGGTCGCCATCAAGCTGTATGAAAAAAATCCGGCAAAATATGTCATGGCTCCGGCAAACGCCATCAAGCGTCATGTAGTCGTTGAGAAACGTTTAGACGAAATCGCCGAATGGGCCAACACCTGCAAATACAACCGCACCGAGTTTTATTCGAAGAAGATCGGCATCATCTGCGCCGGTTCGACCTATGTTTACGCAAAGGAAGTTTTCGGCGAAAACGCGTCGTATCTGAAACTCGGACTTGTCAATCCGCTGCCGGACAAGTTGATCTGCTCGTTCTGCGCCGAAGTGGAACGTGTGATTGTCGTCGAAGAGCTTGATCCGGTCATCGAGACCTATGTCAAGTCGCTCGGCATCGCCTGCGACGGAAAGAATCTGCTGCCGGAGCTTTCGGAATTCTCGCAAGAGGTTCTTGCAAAATGCTTGCTTGACAAGCAACCCGAATTTGTCGCAATCGAAGACGAGATTCCCAACCGTCCGCCGGTTCTCTGTCCGGGATGTCCGCACAGAGGCTTGTTCTTTGCACTCAAAAAGATGAAAGTCACGGTCAGCGGCGACATCGGCTGCTACACACTCGGCTCGGCGCCGCCTCTTTCGGCAGTCGATTCGACGCTGTGCATGGGCGCATCGATTTCGGGCTTGCACGGCATGAACAAGTCCGGCGGCATTTCGCCGGAAAACTCGGTTGCCGTGATCGGCGACTCGACGTTTGCGCATTCCGGTGTAACTGGCCTTATGAACATTGTCTACAACAAAGGCATTTCGACAGTCATCATCGCCGACAACAGCATTACCGGCATGACCGGCCACCAACAGAATCCGACCACCGGCAAGACCTTAAAGGGTGAGCCGACCTATGCGTTGAATCTCGAAAAGTTATGCGACGCGCTCGGCATCAAGGATGTCAAGGTCATCGACCCGAACGACATCAAAGGCATGGAGGAAGGGCTTCGCGATTCGCTTTCGCGCAAGGAACCGTCTGTTATCATTTCGCGCCGTCCGTGTGTTCTGTTAAAGGAAGTCAAAAAGGACGCCTATTATGTCATCGACTCCGAAAAGTGCCGCTCCTGCAAGGCTTGTATGCAGATCGGCTGCCCGGCCATCCACATGGAAAACGGCAAGGCGTGCATCGATACCACGCTCTGCACCGGCTGTGACCTGTGCAGCAAGATGTGTCATTTCGGCTGCATGGAACGCAAAATGCGCTAAGCGTCAGATTGGAGGAAAACAAAGTGACTACAAATATTATGATTGCCGGTGTCGGCGGACAGGGTTCGCTGCTTGCCAGCCGCATTCTGGGTAACGCCTTTCTGTCGCTCGGCTATGACGTCAAGGTCTCCGAGGTTCACGGTATGAGCCAACGCGGCGGTTCGGTCGTAACCTATGTCAAATACGGCGAAAAGGTGGCTTCTCCCGTCATTTGCCGCGGCGAAGCAGACTTTCTCATCTCGTTTGAATTACTCGAAGCGGCACGCTGGCTTCCCTATCTGAAAAAAGGCGGCGTGGTGGTGACAAGCACCCAAAAGATCGAGCCGATGCCGGTCATTATGGGCGTAAAGGAATATCCGGAGCATATCGTCGAAAAAATCGAAGCGGCCGGTGTGAAGCTCATGCACGCCGATGCGCTTTCGCTTGCCGAAGAATGCGGCTCGTCCAAGGCATCGAACGTGGTGTTGATCGGTATGTTTGCCAAGCATTCGGACATTCCGAAGGACGTGTTTGTCAAAGCCGTGGAAGAATGCGTTCCCGAAAAGTTCCGCAAGCTCAATCTCGATGCCTTTGAAAAAGGCTATGCACTCGATTAAACAGATCAATCAAATACGAAAGCAAGGACGAACAAACAATGGCTAAGTATTATAATGAAAGCATTGAAACGGCAAGCCGGGATAAGCTTGCCGCCCTCCAAAGCGAACGGCTTGTAAAAACCGTAAAACGCGTGTATGACAACGTTCCGGCATACCGGAAAAAGATGGACGACATCGGCTTGAAGCCGGAGGACATCAAGAGTGTGGACGATCTTTCCAAGCTGCCGTTCACCTACAAGCAGGATCTGCGCGACAACTATCCGTATGGATTGTTCGCCTGCCCGATGCGCGACGTGGTGCGCATTCACGCCTCCAGCGGCACAACCGGCAAGCAGACCGTCGTGGGATACACCGAAAACGACCTCGATATGTGGGCGGAATGTGCGGCACGCGCCATCGTTGCTGCCGGCGGCACGCCCGATGATATTGTGCACGTTTCCTACGGCTACGGGCTTTTCACCGGCGGTCTCGGCATTCATGCCGGTGCTCAAAAGTTAGGCGCAGCCGTTGTTCCGGCTTCCACCGGCAACACACGCCGCCAATTGCAGATTTTCAAGGATTTCGGTTCTACCATACTCTGCTGCACGCCGTCGTATGCCATGTATCTTGCCGACAGCCTTGCCGAATACGGCATAACCAACGAGGATTTGAAGCTGAGAATCGGTATTTTCGGTGCAGAGCCGTGGACGCCCGGTATGCGTGACCAAATCGAAAAGAAGCTCGGTATCGTTGCGCACGACATCTATGGACTTTCCGAAGTAGCCGGTCCCGGCGTGTCGTTTGACTGCGAATGCCAAAACGGACTTCACATCAACGAGGACAACTTCATTCCGGAAATCATCGATCCCGAAACCGGCGAGGTTCTTCCCTACGGCGAACAGGGCGAGCTTGTCTTTACCTGCATTACCAAGGAAGCGCTGCCGCTCATCCGCTACCGCACAAAGGATATTTCGTCGCTCTGCATCGAAAAGTGTTCTTGCGGACGCACGTTTGTGCGCATGAGCAAGGTCACCGGACGCAGCGACGATATGCTCATCATCCGCGGCGTCAACGTATTCCCGTCGCAGGTGGAATCGGTGCTTCTCACCATCAAAGAAGCCGCGCCCTATTATCAGCTCGTGGTCGATCGCAAGAACAATCTCGACACGCTCGAGGTGCGCGTGGAAATGACCGAAGGCCTGTTCTCGGACAGCGTGAGAGAAATCGAACGCATCGAAAACGAAATCCACAAGAAGCTCGACAGCGTTCTCGGCATTTCTGCCAAAGTAACGCTCGTCGAACCGTTTGCCATTGAACGCAGCGAAGGAAAAGCCAAGCGCGTCATCGACAAACGCGAACTTAAGTAATCAAACGGTCAGAACGGAGGAAAACGCTATGTTTATCAAGCAAATATCCGCATTTGTGGAGAATCGCCCGGGACGCATCGCCGAAATAACCGAGATTTTGGCTTCTCACAACATCGATCTGCGTGCGCTGTCGGTTGCCGACACAACGGATTTCGGCATCCTGCGGATCATCGTGGACAGACCCGATGAAGTGACCGCCTTGCTTCGTGAAAACCGCGTAACGGTAACGCTTACCGATGTGCTTGCCATCAAGCTTCCGGATAAGCCGGGCGCACTCAACTATATGCTGCGGCTGCTTGCCGACAACTGCGTGGCGGTGGAATATCTGTATGCGTTTGTCGCACCGGCGGAAGAAGGTTCTGCCTGCGTGGTGCTTCGCACGGACAACATTGCCAAAGCCGAAAGCCTTTTGAAGGACAACGGCTACAAGGGCATCGAAAATCTGCGGTAATAAAACCGCTATGCGCGTTTTGCACAAACAGAAACGCCGCAAAATGCCTTCAAAAACGTGTTTTTGCCTTCTTGCTTTTTGAAGGAAAAAATGCTATACTATTTGTAATCGAGCAGCGAACGCGTAAGTCCGGATTGGGACTTACGCGTTCTTTTATTTTTATTTTGGAGGTTTTGATATGCAAAACGAAAATCAAGAAACGCTTTCAAGCGAAAAAATCGGCAAGCTGATGCAAGCCTATGCCCTACCGTGCGTCATTTCTTTACTGGTCGGCGCGCTCTACAACATCGTTGACCAGCTTTTCATCGCCAATGCCGCCTATCTCGGTTCTTACGGCAATGCCGCCAACACGGTGGTGTTTCCGCTCACGGTTATTGCGCTTGCCATCTCTGTTATGATCGGCGACGGCGCGTGCGCGTTCGTCAGCATCAGTCTCGGCGAAAACAAGCGTGAAAAGGCCGGAAAAATCATGGGGAATGCCGCCGTTCTGACCGTCGCGGCGAGTCTTGTCCTGACAGCCGTCTATTTGATCGGTTTTGAGGGGATTTTAACGGTATTCGGCGGCAGAGTCAACGCCGAGACCTTTGCATATTCCAAAGAATACTTCTTTTGGATCACGCTCGGGATTCCCTTTTATATGTTCGGTCAAGCCATGAATCCGGTCATCCGTGCAGACGGAAATCCACGCTTTGCCATGCTTTCCACCTTAGCCGGAGCCATGGCGAATATCATCCTCGACCCGGTCTTTATCTTTGCTTTCAAATGGGGCATGATGGGTGCGGCCGTCGCGACGGTGCTCGGCCAAATTCTCACCGCCGTTCTTGCACTTTGGTATATCTGTCACACCAAAACGGTGAAAATCGGCAAAACCGACCTTGTGCCCGATAAAGCCGTGATAAGCCGGACATTAGTGCTTGGCATTTGCAGTTTTCTTTCGCAGATTTCGCTTGTGGCGGCTATGGCGGCCATCAACAACATGATCCGCGTTTACGGCGCGCGCGACGCGATTTTCGGGCAAGAAAGCTATGCCCAGATTCCCATGGCGGTGGTCGGAATCGTCATGAAATTCTTCCAGATCGTCATTTCGGTGGTGGTCGGCATGGCGGCCGGCTGTATTCCGATTGTCGGCTACAACCGCGGCGCAGGATTAAACAGGCGCGTAAAAGAGCTGTTTACGAAGCTGTTGATTGCTGAAGCGCTTGTGGGACTTGTCGCGCTTGTCATCGCGGAGGTCTTTCCGCACACGCTCATCAGCCTGTTCGGTGCAAAAAACGAAAGCGTGTATTATACGGACTTTGCGCTCAAGGCGTTCCGCATCTATCTCTGCATGATGATTCCGGCGTGCGTCAACAAAGCGACCTTCATTTTTTTGCAGGCCATGGGCAAAGCCGCCGCCTCCACCCTTCTTTCCATGGTGCGCGAAATTGTGTTCGGCGTGGGCTTTGCGCTTCTGCTGCCGCTCTTTTTCGGACTTGACGGCGTGCTGTATTCCATGCCGGTTTCGGATATTCTGACCGCCGTTCTTTCGGTTGTGATCATCATCCGCACCTTCCGTTCTCTCAAAACAGAAAATCCGGCCGGAATTCCCGGATAGTTTCGCGTTTTTGCTTGACTTTTTCGGCGCAAACGTGTATACTGAACACAGACTGCAAATCGCACACATAAAGGAGACTGCCTCATGTACCGTACCGCCGTTCCCGTCATGCTGACAAGCAAGCATTTTGACCCGGAAAAGATCCTTAACGATTTGAAGCTTGTCGGTTCCGACCGTGTTTTTCTCGCCCTGCCGCCGTTAAACACCGATACATGCCGCCAAAAAGCGGTTTTCGAAAAGCTTGCCGAAGCCATCCCGTTTTTCAAAAAGCGCGGCATTGAGACCGGCGTGTGGTTTTGGGCGTTTATGGTGGAGGGTGAGAACCATTTCACGCCCATCACCGGCTTCGGCGGCAAACAAAGTTCCACCGAAAAATGTCCGCTTGATCCGGCCTTTCTCGAATACGCCGCCGACACCGTGCGCACCATTGCCGCCATGCATCCGGACATCATTTTATACGACGACGATTTCCGTTTCGGCTTTCTCGACAGCGGAAACGGCTGCCAATGCCGCTTTCACCGCGCAGAAATGAAAAAACGCCTTGGCGGAAAAGAATTGCCGGAAGGCGATTTGTTTGAGCTGCTGTTTTCCGGAAAGCCGAACGAGTACCGTGCAGCCTATTTGGATGCGGCCGGAGAAAGCATGAAGGATTTCTGCCGCAAAATGCGCGAAGCACTTGATTCGGTCGATCCGACCATCCGCTTCGGTGCGTGCTCATGTATGTCGGTGTGGGATATGGACGGCGTGGATTCCTTCACGCTTGCCGAACTTCTTGCCGGAAACACAAAGCCGCTCGTGCGGCTTATCGGTGCGCCGTATTGGGCGGAAAACCGCTTTTTGGGCAATCGGTTAGAGGACGTCATCGAGCTTGAACGCATGGAGCAAAGCTGGCATGAGGGCGACGACATCGAGGTCTTTTCGGAAGGCGACAGCTATCCGCGGCCGCGTTACCGCGTTCCGGCCTCCTATTTGGAAATATTCGATACCGCGCTGCGTGCCGACGGTTCGTTTGACGGCATTTTGAAATATATGCTCGACTACACGTCCTCCGAAGACTATGAGCGCGGCTACATGGACAAACACATGGACAGCTCGATGTTCACCGGAAAGATCGATGAGCTGTTCCAAGGAAAAACGCTTGCCGGTGTGCGTGTATATCAGTCACTCCACCGCTTGCGCGATGCCGATTTCACCGGCATGAATATCACCTCTTCGCAGATCCACGATATGATTTTCCCGCTCGGTGCGCGTGCGCTGGCGCAGAATTCCATCCCGACTGTCTATCACGGCACCGGCTGTGCCGGTATTGCGTTCGGCGAAAATGCGCGTCATTTGCCGGAAAGTGCCTTTTCCAAGCCGCTTATTCTCGACATTGCCGCCGCACGGATCTTGCTTGCGCAGGGCAAAAACATCGGCATTACCGAAATCGGCGACATCGATACGCCTTATACCGAGGTCTTTCCGGCGTTTTCCGATGAACACGTCGCGCTGTATGCCTCTTCGCCCTTTGCCTATCATGTAAAGACCGCCGAAGGCGCGGCCGTGCGCAGCTTCTTTATCGCAGGCGGCCAAACCTATCCGGCCTGCATCACGTATACCTCCCCAACCGGCGAGCAGTACATTGTCTACACCTTTGACGCCCGTCTTGCGCCGGAGGCCGTGACGCGCAACTACTGTCTGCCGCGCCAAATCGCCGGACTTTTACGGGAATTTGGCAGTTCGCTGCCGCTCGAATGCCACGGTCATCCGGATTTATATGTTTTATGCAAATCCGATGAAAAGCAAACCGTCATCGGATTTTGGAACTGCCATGCAGACTATGCGTCCGGCATTCGCATCAAAACCGCACAGCCGTACAAAAAAGCCAACTTCATCGGCTGTTCCGGCCGCTTGGACAAGGACGTGCTTCTCGTAGACCGTATCGGTGCCTACGAATACGGATTTGTCTTGTTGAAATAACCGCATAAAAACATAACGGGAGCAGTCACGCTTTGTACCTGCTCCCGTTTTCTGCAACTGTTTATGACCAAATCCGGTCGTTGGAAAACTCGGTGTTCCATTCATCCGTCGGCTCAAAGAAGCCGGGGATCTTCGGATTGATATGCTCTTTTAGTAGCTCTTCGTTCAAGTCGTCAAACCCGAGTCCGGGCTTTTCCGGCACACGGATAAAGCCGTCGCGGATAAACGGCTTGTCAATGCCGGTCACCATATCCTGCCACCACGGCACATCCACCGAATGGTATTCGAGCGCAAGCACATTGTGCATAGCCGCCGCCGTATGCACCGCCGCAAGGCAGGCCACCGGGCTTTCCGCCATGTGTACGGCAACCGCCACGCCGTTTTCGTCGGCAATATCGGCGATTTTCTTAAGCTCCAACGCGCCGCCGCAGGTGAGAATATCCGGATGGATCACCGACACGCCGCCGGCTTTGATGAGCGTTTCGAAGCCCTCTTTTAAGTAAATGTCTTCGCCGGTGCAGACCGGAATGCAGGTGGAATTTTTCAAGCGCACGTATTGGTCGGTATACATCCACGGAACCATATCCTCGATCCAGGCAAGGTTGTATTTTTCCATGCGTCTTGCAAAGCGAATGCAGTCTTCCACGCAGATATGGCCGAAATGGTCAATCGCAAGCGGCACGTCATAGCCGATGACCTCGCGCACCTCGCGCACATAATTTTCCAAATAGTCAAGTCCCTTTTCGGTCAGATGAATGCCGGTGAAGGGATGCGCGGTGGTAACGATCTGATAGCTTTTGGTGTGCTTGACCATATCGGCTGTCACCGAACCGCCCTGCACATTGAGAATATGCGGCGCATAGGTTTTCATATCGTCGATAAAGCCGAGCGGCGCATTTAACGTTCCCGGTTCGTCTAATAAAAGACCGATGCCGAGATCCATTTTTAGGAAGGTAAAGCCCATGTCCATCCGCTTTTTTAAGGCGTGTCCCATGTCGGTCCCGGTGTGCTTGCCATCCACATCCGTGTCGCAATACACCCGAATCTCATCGCGGAACTTGCCGCCAAGCATTTGGTAAAGCGGCACGCCATAGGCTTTTCCGGCTAAATCCCATAACGCAATTTCAATGCCCGACACGCCGCCGCCCTGCCGCGACGGGCCGCCGAACTGCTTGAGCTTGCGGAAAATCTTATCGACATTGCACGGATTTTCGCCCAAAATGCGGCTTTTTAACAACAGCGCATAGGTCTTGCTGGAGGCGTCTCTCACCTCGCCGTAGCCGCAGATGCCTTGGTTGGTCATAATTTTTAAGATGGTACAGCGTTTGGGAGCACCGTCGATATCCACAAAACGCATATCCGTAATTTTCAAGTCGCTGGGGTTTGAGAAAGCTGAAAAGCTCATCGTTGCCATCCTTTCGTGTTCCGGTTTGTTCGGCTATTATTATAAAGCATCCGCGGCACTTGTTCTACAACTTTTTCACCGGCTTTTTCAACTTTTTCATTTTTTCTTGAAATTTAACGGAAATTTTCTTGTCGTATCTTGCAAAATCCGGTCGAATCATGTATAATAAGATTGTATATTTTTTGTATGTAGCCTTTCAAAATAAATCCGCCGTTTTCGGCATATAGTGAACCGAAGACCCGTTTGACCGAAGATGCAAACCTTTTAAGGAGGAACCGAAAATTGAACGAACGTAAAAATCTTCCCGATACATATACAACCGAACCGGAAGTGCCGCAAACCGAGCCGTTACGCAAAGCGGTTCAGAACGCCCGTCGCCGCCGCCGCAAAAAGAGAAATACGCTTCTTGCGTCGTTTTTGACGGTCATAGCCTTTGCCGCCATCGGCTTTTTTGCCTTTTTTGAGCTTGGTAAGCACACCGCCGTCACGCCGAAAGCGGAAGAAAGCGAAACGCCGCAGACGGATGCCGAAACGCCGGTTTCCGGAAACGCGGAAAGCACCGTTCAGAACGAAGAAATGCGCGGCGTTTGGATTGCCTCCACCATTAACATCAACTATCCGTCCGAGCCGGGTCTTTCGATGGCACAGCTCAAAGCGGAGCTTGACGATATCGTCAAAAACACCTCCGAAGCCGGCTTAAACGCCATCTTTTTCCAGGTGCGCCCGACCTCGGATGCCCTCTACCCTTCCAAAATTTTCCCGTATTCCAAATACCTAAGCGGCACGCAAGGGCAGGCACCCGACGGAAATTTCGACAGTCTTGCCTATCTTCTCGAAAAAGCCAGAGCCGCCGGGATCGCCGTTCACGCCTGGGTCAACCCGTACCGCGTGACCATGTATGCCTCCGATGAAGCGACGCTCTGCGACACCAATCCCGCAAAGCTCCATCCCGAATACACCGTGAAATATGCCGACGGAAAGACCTATTATAACCCGGCTCTGCCCGAAGTCCGCACGCTTGTGGTGGACGGCGTGCGCGAGCTTGCCGAAAACTATCCGACGCTTGCCGGCATTCACTTTGATGATTATTTTTACCCGTATCCCAAAAACGGCGAAGACTTTGACGACGCGGCGGCTTATGCCGTCTACGGCGGCGGCATGGACAAAGCCGCTTGGCGCCGTGAAAACGTCAATATGCTCATCAAAGCCTCCTATGATGCCGTCAAAGCCATGAACCCGAATATCAAATTTGGCGTTTCGCCCTTCGGCATTTGGGCAAACGACGGCTCGGACACGCCCGAAAAAGGCAGCACCAGCTCGGGGCTCGAAGCCTATTCGTCGCTCTATTGCGACGCGCTTGCCTGGGCAAAGGGCGGCTATGTCGACTACCTCATTCCGCAGCTATACTGGAGCTTTGCCACCAAAGCCGCTCCGTTCGACAACATGGCGCGCTGGTGGAATGCCGCGCTTGACGGAACGGGTGTGACCTATTATATCGGTCATGCCGCCTACAAAGCACCCGATTATGCGGAAAACGAGATCGGCATCCAGGTCGAATTTGCACGCAATCTGCTTTGCTACCGCGGCAGCGTGTTCTATGGCTATGAGGACATCAAGAACAACACCTGCGGCTTGAAGGAAAAGCTTGCGGCACTGTATGCAAAGCCGGTCGTCTACACCGAAAATCCATCCGAAAGCGCAGCCGTTTATCAGCCATACAACAACGCCAATTCCACATCTCCCACCGTTACGCTTGTCGGCAGCAGTGATACGCGCTATCCGCTAACCGTCAACGGCGAAAAGGTTTCCCGCACCAAGAGCGGTTTGTTCTCCTACTACGGAACCGTCACAAGCGGCATCAATGTCTTTACGCTTGTGCAAAACGGTGTCAGCACAACACACAATATCACCTATAAAGCCACACGCAACGCCTCGTCGTCTATCCAATCCTTCTCCAAAATGGAGGTTGTTGACGTTTCTCCGGCATACGAAACCTGGCTTTCTATCGGCGATACACTGAAAATCAGCTGTGCCGCTCCGGCGGGGAGCAAGGTCATCGCAACCGTCGGCGGCATGTCGGTTGAGCTTACCACCAAAACCGGTGCTTCCTCGGTCAAATACACCAAGGCCATCTATACCGGCGAGCTGACGCCGAGCGCCTTTGCCGCAGACGGCCAAACGGTCTCCCTTGGCACAGTGATGGTAACCGCCACGCTCGGCAAGGAAACCGCCTCCAAATCCGGCGGCGTCATCAAGCAAATGGGCGCAAACGCGTTAATTTATGCGGAAGTGACCAACAACTATTCGTATTTGAAGATCGCGCCGAATTCCTCCTTCTACGACGATTATACGCCGGCTTCTGTGGGACTTCGCGACTATGTCAAAGGCCTTACGGACGGCTATTATAAGCTTGCGTTCGGCGGCTATGTAGCAAAAGAGAACGTGAAGCTTGTCGAAGGCGTGGAGTTAAACCGCGGAAAAGTCTTGTCGGTTCACGCAAAGGTCAACGGAACGGATACCATCAACAACAAAAACAATTTCACCGATGTTACCTTTGCCTGCTTGGAAAACGTTCCGGTCAACGCCGTGGCTTCCGCCGGGAAAATCACCGTCACGTTTTACAATTCCGATCCGACCATTCTTCCGGCTCCCGTCATCGAAGCAAATCCCCTTATCAGCATGATCACCGCTGCGGCCGTCGATGACACAACGCTCGTGTATACCATCTACTTAAAAGACGAGTTAAACGCCTACGGCTACAACGTTATTTACGAAAACGGCAACATCATCGTGCGCATGAACAATCCGCAAAAGCTGTCGGGCGACCCATCCCGTCCGCTGGCCGGCAAGACCATCGTCATCGATCCCGGCCACGGCGGAAACGATTCCGGCGCACTCGGCTGCGGAAAGACCAACGAAGCCATGTTAAACTTGGATATATCGCTTCACCTGCGCGACAAGTTGACCGCTTTGGGCGCAACCGTCCTCATGACGCGCTCGGACAACACGACCGTTTCTCTCGAAGAACGCATGGCGTTTTTGAATGAAGCAAATCCCGATCTTGCCGTCGCCATCCATCAAAATTCGATTGCGTCCAGTGCCAACGCGCAAAAGGTGCGCGGCTATTTGGGTTTATATTCCACCGAAGCCGGAAAACTGCTTGCCAAAAACGTTTCCAAAACGGTTTCTGCGGAATTGAACCGCTACGAACGCCCGTATGCCTACCAAAAACTTGCCGTGGCGCGCAACCACCGTTTCCCGTCCACGCTGTGCGAAATGTGCTTCATTTCCAACGTCGAAGAATATGAATGGTCCATCACGCCCGGCAACACCGAACGCAGTGCCGCCGCCGTCGCAAACGGCATTCTCGCCTATTATGCGGCACAGGAGGCTTACCTTGCGTATTAACAAAAAGAAAAACGCGCTTCTCTATGCAGAGCGCTTGGAAAAGCAATATCCGGACGCGGCCTGTTCGCTCGAATACGCCAAAGACCCCTGGCGGCTGTTGGTCATGTCGCGGCTGTCGGCACAGTGTACCGATGCGCGCGTCAATTTGGTTTCCAAAGCCTTGTTCGAGAAGTATCCCGATATGACGGCTCTTGCGCAAGCCGAACTGACGGAACTCGAACAAATCGTCTATCCGTGCGGTCTGTACCGAACCAAAGCGCGGGATATCAAAAAGCTGTCGAACGAACTTCTTACCGACCACAACGGCGTTGTTCCCGACACCATGGAAGGGCTTTTGTCGCTGTCAGGCGTCGGCCGCAAGATTGCCAATCTCATTTTGGGCGATGTGTACGGCAAGGGCGGCATTGTGGCGGATACACACTGCATCCGCATTTCCGGCCGGTTGGGATTGACCGACAGCACCAATCAGGTCATTGTCGAACGGGAGCTTGATAAGCTCATTCCGAAAGACCGGCAAACGGATTTCTGCCACCGGCTTGTTTTGTTCGGCAGAGAAACCTGCTCTGCACGAAGCCCACAGTGCGACAGCTGCTGCCTAAACGATCTTTGCCCCAAAGTCGGCGTAAAAACAACGAAGCCTTAAAAAACGGCCACCGTTTCAACCTGAAAACGGTGGCCATACTTATTCGTTCGGAATAAAATCGGCAAGTCCCAGCTCGCAAAGCAAATACCCGGTATCCGAGCGGTTTTGCTCGGACATCCCGGAAATGGCACGCACATCGTTGCGGAAGGAGGCTCGTGTGCGCGGCGAAAAGGCTCGAAACCAGCGACGGACGCGATAAAGCGGCGTCAGATGCGGATGCTTGCGTAAGATCGGATAGAATTCGCAAAGGGTGGCATACGGAATGCACAGCCGTCTGAGCAAGTAGCCATGCACGCCTTTTTCCTGCTGTTGACGGACGGACATGGTGTTGTTTAAGCTGCCGTATACGCCGCCGTGAAGCACAAAGACCGCCATCCGTTCGGTCACCTCATCGTGCCGTCCGTTAGCAAACCAAACCTCCGCAAGTTTTTCCATGGCTTCGGCAAATTTGTCCACGCCCTCGCCCTCAAGCATGGCCTGCAGCTTTTCTTTGTCATACGGCAGTTTTTTGTTTAATAAGAAGCAATCGATAAATGGGCGCACGCCGCAGCCGCCATGCGCAAAATGTTTGGCGGCATGGGCATAAAAATACGTCAAGAAAAATTCGTTCTCAAATTGATACTCATAGCCGTCCACGACATGGGCATACGTCCAACAATCGTCAAAAATCGTCTGCCGTTCGGTGTCAAACTCATTGACGGAAGCATGCAATTCCACGTGCGTATGCTCTTTATATGTCATAACGACCGTTTCGTCGCTCTCCACCTTAAAGCTGTAACCAAGCTTTTCCGACAGGCACTGAACGGCACGCTCCCGATCGCTTCCATGCACCAAAATGTCAATATCACCGCTGGTACGCATCCATTTTTCGGGATAGTAAGCGCGTATCACAGCACCTTTGAGCGGCACAAACGGAATCGCGGCAGCATTCAGCGTTTCCCGAATCCGGTTTAATTCATGGCGAAAATGCTCATACCGGTAAACGGCGACCAAAACTTCCCTTTTATACAGCTTATATTGCGCCGGATCGGCAAGCAGCCCTTTTTTGATGAGCGCGTCGCCGACAAGATGCGCAAGGTCATGCTGTTTGGCGCGCTTGTACAGACGCGCTAACTGTTCCTCGGTAAGTGCGGGCTGTGAACCGGTTTGTTTGTCCTCGTTTATTGCATCGCCGATAAGATTCATCATGGAATCGATGATGATCCCCATATCATCCCTCTTCTCTGTTATGGCTCGAACAAGCAGACAATGGGTATTGCTATGCATAAGTATACGAAAAATCGTGTTTCCGTATGCGAAACAAGCGTATCAAATGCGTTATTACAGCTTTATCCGCGCACGGATCTCTTTGATTTCGTCGATTTTCTCTTGCGAAACATGGTTTGCATACGAGAGTTCATTTTGAATTTTGCCGGATTTTCCCTGAAGCAGCGCTTTTGCACCTCGGGCGATCCAACAAAACGGCAGTAAAAACGGTGCTTTTTTTAAGATCGGATAGGCGGTCGTCATCATCGGATAGGAGAGAAAAAATCGTTTGAACGCATACGCAAGCGCACTGCCATTTTTTGCTTTTTCCACGGCAATGCTGTTTTCTGCCGTACCGTAAACGCCGCCGTTAAAAATATAGTTCAAAACCAGTTCGGAAAAATCGTCCGGCTTGTTATCCGTAAAGCACCGGTTGGCCACGCCGCTCATTTGGACGGCAAATTCATAAATGCCCGCTTTTTCAAGCAGCTCTTTGGCGCATGAGCACGGCGCATCCATCTTATGCTCCATCACCCAAACATCCATGAGCGACCGAATGCCGCAGCCGCCGGAAAGAAAATGATGCGCCATATGGGCATACATATGAAACACAAAAAACGGCTTGGTGAAATCATAGCGGCTGTTTTGGGCGGGTGCCGCATAGTCCCAGGCGCACTTCAGAACCTTATCCAAAAACGCTTTGTCTTCCCGAATATTAAAATGCAGTTCTAACGGCGTTTTGTTCGGGCAAATAACGGGTATGTCGTGATAACGCTTATTGCCGCATATATATCCCTTATCCTTCAAGCAAGCGACAACAGAATCAAGCTGTTTTTCCTGCACAAGAATATCGATATCACAGCTGACACGCATCCGTTCATCCGGATAGTATGCGCGGATCACCGCGCCTTTTAACGGGATATACGGTATTTTTTCTTGGTCGAAAATGCCGCACACCTGCTCAAAGGCATAGTTCATCCGCTCTTGCTTGCAAAGCGCAAGAACTTCCTCCTGCTGCAGCCGTTCGCGAAACTCTTCATTCGAAACCGCAAGCTTGTTCTTATACACAAATTTGGATAAAACCTGCGCTAAATCATGCTTTTTGGCCAAACGATACAGAAAGACAAGCGCGTCCTCCGTGATTTTGGACAGCAGTGCCGCGCTTGCTTCGGCTTCGTTCAATTCCGTATAGAGTATTTCGATTAAAAGCTGTTGAATTTCCCTCGCGTCCATATATGCACCTGCAACTTTATTTTCTCCAAACCATCTTATTGACGATTCCGGTATACGATTGAATGATCTTGACTACCTTAGTCGATACGTTTTCCTCCACATAGTCGGGAACGGGTATACCGCTATCGCCCGAAAGGTTCATCGCCACCGCCGTGTCCACCGCCTGCAAAAGGCTGTGTTCGTCTATGCCGGCTAAGATAAAGCAAGCCTTATCGAGTGCTTCCGGACGCTCGGTCGAGGTACGGATGCAGACGGCCGGGAACGGATAGCCGATGCTTGTGAAAAAGCTGCTTTCTTCGGGCAGTGTGCCGCTGTCCGAAATCACGGCAAAAGCGTTCATCTGAAGCTTGTTGTAGTCATGGAAGCCGAGCGGCGTGTGCATCCGAACGCGCTCATCAAGCGGAAAACCGGTCGCCTCCAGCCGTTTTGCGGAACGCGGATGGCAGGAATAGAGGATGGGCATATCGTATGTTTCCGCAAGCTTGTTGATGGCCGTAAACAGGCTTAAAAAGTTCTTTTCCGTGTCGATGTTTTCTTCGCGGTGAGCCGACAGCAGCATATACTTTTTCGGTTCGAGGCCGAGGCGGTCAAGCACGTCGCTCGCCTTGATCTCTTCTAAGTTTTGATGAAGCACCTCCGCCATCGGAGAGCCGGTCACATAGGTGCGTTCCTTCGGCAGACCGCATTCATGCAAATACCGGCGTGCGTGTTCGCTGTACGCAAGGTTGACATCGGAAATGATATCCACGATCCGGCGGTTGGTTTCTTCGGGCAGACACTCGTCCTTGCAGCGATTTCCGGCTTCCATGTGAAAAATCGGAATGTGCAGACGCTTTGCGGCAATTGCGGAAAGGCAGGAGTTTGTGTCTCCCAAAATGAGAAGCGCATCCGGCTTGATTTGGTTCATTAACTTGTAGGAGGCGTTGATGATATTGCCGACGGTGGCACCGAGATCGTCGCCGACCGCGTCCATATAGACCTCCGGATCGGCAAGCTTCAGATCCTTAAAAAACACACCGTTCAAATTGTAATCGTAATTCTGACCCGTGTGCGCAAGAATGGTATCAAAATACTTGCGGCACTTGCCGATAACGGCGGCAAGGCGGATGATTTCGGGACGTGTGCCTACAATAATTAACAGTTTTAATTTTCCGTCATTTCGGAATTTAACGTCGCTGTAATCGAGTTTTATGTTCATTTCCATGTTTCTACCACCTCAAAAAATGTGTCGGGATGCTTCGGGTCAAACAGTTCATTGGCCCACATAACCGTCACAAGATTGTCTGTTTCGGAAAGATTGATAATGTTGTGCGTATAACCGGGCAGCATATGAACCGCTTCGATCTTCTCGCCCGACACTTCAAATTCCAGCACTTCGTCCGTTCCGATCTTTCGCTGGCGTATTAGTCCATGACCGGCAACCACGATGAAAAACTCCCATTTGGTGTTGTGCCAATGCTGTCCCTTGGTAATGCCGGGCTTGGAGATGTTGACGCTGAACTGACCGCAGTTTTCGGTTTTGAGAAGCTCGGTAAAGCTGCCTCGGGCATCTTCATTCATCTTCAAAGGGAACGACACCTTTTCTTTCGGCAGATAGCTGAGATAGGTGCTGTACAGCTTCTTGGCAAAGCTGTTCGCCGGAATTTCCGGCATCATCAGTGTCGTCGCCTGTGCCTTGAAGGCGTCAAGCAAATCCACAATTTCACCGAGCGTCACCCGATGCGTGACCGGTGCGGCACAGTATTTGCCGTCAGCGCAGGGCACGGTCTGAAGGCCGTCGAAGGTGCAGCGGTGTTCCTTTCCTTCAAGCGCATCTAACATTTCGGTCACAAGGTCATCGATATACAAAAGCTCTAACGATGCGTTCCGGTCATTGACCGTGATCGGCAGGTCTCTTGCCATATTATGGCAAAACGTCGCAACAGCCGAATTGTAGTTTGGTTTACACCACTTGCCGAACAGATTCGGAAAGCGATAGACAAGCACCTCCACGCCGGTTTCTTCGCCATAGGCAAACGAAAGCTCTTCCCCGGCCTTTTTGCTGCGTCCGTAGTCGCTGTCATAGCGGCCGATACAGGTTGCCTGAATGGACGAAGAAATCATCACGGGACACGTGTTGCCCTGCTTTTTGAGCGTATCAAACAGCAAGGACGTAAAACCGAAATTGCCTTTCATAAAGTCTTCGGCGTTCTGCGGACGGTTAACACCGGC
>URCT01000035.1 GCA_900546385.1 uncultured Eubacteriales bacterium
GGTCAAGTGTATAAAGACGTTCTTTTTCGCGCAATTTCCGGTCACGGTAATCACTCGGCGAAATGCCGTAAAAATCGCGAAACGCTTTGCTGAACGAATAGATGCCAGAATACCCGAGTGTGCGGGCGATTTCCGTAAGCGACAGCTTTTGCTCGTATATCAAGGCTTTGGCCGCCTCAAGACGCTTTTGGGTATAATAGGCGGTAATGGTTTGGCCGGTGGTTTTCTTAAAGCAAGCCGAGAGATAGCTGTAATTGTAGCTTACGGCTTCGGCCACCTCCGTAAGTGTATGGAGCGTAAACAAATGCGTATTGATGTAATGCTCCACGTGGCGGCACAGGTCTTTGGCGGTGGGATTGGCGGAGAGTGCCTGCGGTTTCTTATCCGCCATGCCGCGGAGCATCCGCAAAACAAGCGTCTCTAACAGGTGTTCTAACATTTCGGAAGTATACAGATCCTCCGTCTGCAATTCCTCGGTGATTTTTGCAATCAGCAGCGGCACAAACGCATCGCGGAAGGTGCGTTTATCCGGTGCGATATTATCGAGCCACAAATGGTTGAGCCGTTCAAAGTAACCTCCGCCATTGACCGAAAACGTGACAAACCGCTGGTGCAGCACCGTTCCAGGCTTGACCTCCAGCCGATGGTATTCATACGGAAACGACACGAAAATATCGCCCGTATGCACCTCATGCGGCGTGTCGTTGCAATAGGAAACGCCCTCGCCGTCCAAAATGCAGGTAAGCTCATACTGATTCCCGTGAAAATGCTGCGGCAGAAACAGCGTCTTGTCATCCACCGCGCCTTGCCCGGAATGTCCCATGGCATAGCTGCCAAGATACCTTAAACAGTCGATCTGAATTTTCGGAAACGCTTTCATCCGCCGCACCCTTTCACGCGTATTTTTCTTTATCGTATCACAAATCGCCGTCCGTGTCAAGAAACAAAACAACGGTTTTTCCGCTTTTTCGCCGAAAACGGGAAAATATCCAAAATATTATTAAACAACTCCAAAAACAAAGCATTTACAAAAATGCCGCCGTCCGCTATAATGGTATTGTTAAAATTACCCAAACTGCAAGACTGAAAGGAGTATACAAATGCGAAAAATCACAACATGCTTACTCAGTGCCGCGTTGTTTTTCGCCGGTTCGCTTGTCTGCCGCGCTGTGCCGATTACGGATCTATCCGAAATTTCGGATCTTGGCGGCAGCTATGAACTGACCGCCGACGCGGTCTTACCCGACGATTTCACGCCGATCGGCTCTGCCGACGCGCCGTTTACCGGAACCTTTGACGGCGGCGGCCACGCGGTAAGCATGAGCGGCAAGGCCGGTCTGTTCGGTGCCGCCGAAAATGCCGAAATCCGGAATGTCTCCGTCATCGGCACGGCAAGCGGCAAAAGCACGGTCGGCGGCATTGTATCCGCCGCCAAAGGCACGGTCATCGAAAACTGCTCGTTTGACGGCTATCTGACGCCGGATGTCAGCGGCTTTACCGCCTATGCCGGCGGCATTGCCGGTACGACCGACAAAAAAACCGTCCTCCGGAACTGCGTTGTCAACGTCAAAGTGACGCTTGCCGACACGGCCTATCGGACGAATATCGGCGGCATCGTGGGCTTAAACCGCGGTTTGATTAGCGGCTGTCATGCAGACGGCAGACTTTCGGCCGAAGCCTCTCTCTACCGCCTCACGATCGGCGGTATTGCCGGAGAGAACCGCGGCGACGTTACCGGCTGTTTCAATACCGCTTCCATTTCCGGCACGGCGGCCGCCGAGGGCATTTCGGTATTTGCCGGCGGCATTGCAGGCTACAACCAAGGTTCGCTTTTCCGGGTGGAAAACAGCGGCAAAATCGCGGCTTCCGGAAAGAGCATTTATCCGGGCTATGCCGGCGGTATTGCCGGTGCGAACGTCAACGGAACGATAACGCTTGCCAAGAACGGCGGAAGTATTACGTCCAAAGCCGCGTTTATCGGCGGCGGCACGGGACTCAATCTCGGCTACAAGGCTGAAACAAGCCTTGACAACGCATTAAACACCGGTGCGCTTACCGGTGCCAACAGCGTTGTCGGCGGCATTGCGGCAAACAACACGAAAACCGCACACGAAGAAAGCGACGCCGGAATCTCTTCTTCCTTAAATATCAGCGAAGCCGCCGGAATCGGCAAAAACACGGCAAGCCTTTCCGGCATATACAGCACCGGCAAGGATGACGGTCTTTCCACCTCGGTTTCGGAAGCGGCCTTGCGCAAGGACGGCGTTCCGGCACTCGAAGGTGTGGCAGAGGAATGGGTGGCCAACACCGACATTTCGGCGCTGCCCGACCTGCTTATCGTGCGTGACGAAAACACGCCCGAACTGATCGCGTCCACCGGCGCAGGCAGCAAGCGCGCCTACTGCCTCTACACGCCGGCAAGCGGCACGGACGCACGTGCATTCTATGCGGTCTACTACGACGGCACGCGCTATCTTTCTTCGTCCGCCGTCACCGCCGAGCCGCAAAACGGCTTTACACGGCTTACCGCCTCGAACATTCCCGAAAACGCAACCAAAATCCGCTTTATCGCGTTTGAAAGCGCGCTTTCGGACAGCATTCGCCCGGCATCGGTTGCGGCAGCGGAAATTTCGCTTGTCGAACAAGAGGAAGAAAACAGTCTCAAAGGCAAAAACATCGTTTGTATCGGCGACAGCCTGACGGAGGGCGATTACGGCTCGAATCCGGTCGGCACCATGAACGTTCACGCCGAAAACTATCCGTATTTCCTTGCGGAAATCACGGGTGCAAACGTCAAAAATGCCGGTCGCTGCGGCTATTCGGCAGAGCTATACTACAACAATCAGCTTTCCAAAGTCGCGCTTTCCGAAGAGACCGACATCGTTCTCATCATGCTCGGCACGAACAATGGGTTAACAGACACCATCGACGCCGACACTTCGGCTTCCCACTACGCCTCCTACGCCAAGACCCAGACCGGCTACTATGCGCGTATCGTCGAGACCTGTATGGAACGAACAAACGGCCGGGCGCAGATCATTCTGATGACGCCGCCAGTCACTACCCAACGAAACCGCTCGTCTTTGGAAACAACCGTAAGCGTGATCAAAAAGTTCGGCGAAAAATACGGACTTCCGGTCATCGATAACTATTATGCCTGCGGCATTACCTATGAAAACATCGGTAGCTATATGCCGATCGACGAGCTTCACTGCGGCTACACCGGCTACAAGCTGTTGGCAAATTATATTGCAAGCCGCGCATCCGACATTTACAAAGATTTCAAGCCCGAAAGCTATGCGCTTAGCTACAAAACCGTTTCCGAACCGGTCGGCTATATGGGTCGTTGGTTCGACAAAGATGTAAATGGCGTAACCTGCAAGGCGACCTTCTCGCAGGGCGCGGAATTCTACTTCAAGGTTTCCGGAACAAGCAAGGTCTGGTTAAAGCTCCATTCGACCGCCTCTCCCGCTCCGGTCATTGCCGTGTCGATTGACGGCGGTGTGCCGAAACGCATGACGACAGTCAAAGAGGGACGCTTGCTCATCGCGGAAAACCTTTCCGAAAGCGAACACACCTTCCGCATCATCGTGGACGGCTTCAACGAATACCAAGAAAAATGGACGAGTGCCATGGGCTTTGTTTTGGAATGCCCCGAGGTGGAGGACGGCGGCACAATCACGGGACTTCTCCCGACCAATCCCGTCATTCTCTACTATGGCGACAGCATTACCGAGGGCATCAATGTGCTCGGCACCGGCTCGACGCCGGACAGCAACTCCGCCTCGAACGAATATCCGTTTATCGCGTCTCACCTGTTGAACGCCGTTTCCTACACAAACGGCTTCGGTGCCAGCGGCGTGACGCGCGGCGGCAGCGGCGGCGTTCCGAAATGCCTCGATGTCATCGATTCGCTTTATAACGGTATGCCGCTTTCCGAAACGCCGGCTCCGGCAGCGATTGTCATCAATCACGGACACAACGACCCGACAAGCGACAGTGCCGCCTTTACCGAAGCGTACACGGCAGTCTTGAAGCGGCTTCGGGCAAAATATCCGAACACGCCGATCTTCGCGGTATCGCCCTTTGCCGGTATGCACAACGCCGACATCAAAGCAGTTGTGGAAGCCTTGGGCGACAACAACGTCTTTTTCGTTGACAAGCCTTCGTTCTCTTATACCACAAGCGACGGCGCACATCCCGACAAAAACGGTGCAAAAACTCTCGGAACATATCTTGCAAAAGAGATTGCCGCCAAGACCGACCTTGCAAAAAGCGCCGCGAACAGCGTCGTTAACACCGGTGGCAGGGAAAACGAGGAAATCAATATGGCAAAAATTTCAAGTCACGAAAAAATCGCGCTCTGGGAAAGCGGAACGATTCCGTACGATAAAGGGGCGGACACTTTACAGGCAACCATACGCGCGTATCTCGCCGACGGCGCAGACAGTGCAGTCGTCATCTTTCCGGGCGGCGGCTACTTTCAGCTGTCCGATGACAGCGAAGGCACAGCCATTGCCAAGGCGTACAACAAAAAGGGCGTTTCGGCCTTTGTAGTCAACTACCGCTACAAGCCCTATGACGGAAACGCCATTTTGGCTGACGGCATTCGCAGCGTGCAATTTGTACGCCGCTATGCAAAGGATTTTGGAATTGATCCGGAAAAGATCGCCGTTTGCGGCTTCTCGGCCGGCGGACATCTTGCCATGCTCGTCTGTGAGAAAGCAAACACCTTTGTTTCACCCGTTTCCGACAGTATTTCTGCGTATAACGCCCATCCGAACGCCTGCATTCTCGGCTATCCGGTCGTAACGCTCGGCGACGGCACCTATCCCACCATGCCGGAAATCTTCTTGGGCGACAAAAAAGACGACGAAACGGAAATCGCCAAATATTCCTATACGTACAATTTAGACGATATGCCGTCCACTTTCGCCTTTTACGGCGAAAAGGACACGGCTGTGAATTTTTCCAAAAATGCCGAAGCGATTACCGCCGCCTTAAAAGCCGCCGGGAAAACGGCTGAATGCCATGCGTTTTCCGATGCCGGCCACGGTGTCGGACTCGGTGAGGGCTATGCGGACTATTCGCGTTGGCTTGACCTTTCGGTGTCCTTTTTGCAGAACGCATTTAACGCTTAACCGATAAAGGAGGTTTGCAATTCATGAAAAAACGACACATCACACTGCTTTTGGCGTTTGTACTCTGTTTTTCGCTTTTCGCTGTCGGCGTAAGCGCCGTATCCTACAACGGCACGGCGACACCGCTTATGGAAACGACGACCGGCGAATACGGAAAGCTCATCTGGAAGCAGGATTTTGAAGGTGCTGCAAGCATCGGCGATTATCGCTACGACATCGGCTACGTTTCGCCGTATGCCGCAGACGGTGCGACGCTTTCCAACACGTCTCTTGTTTGGACGGGCGACGGCGACGGCACGAACCCGACATTTACCATTGTCGATAACCCGGTCGGCGACGGCAAGGTGCTTTCCATGCTCGGAAAAACCACCTACCCGATCTACCGTCTGAATTTCGGCAGAGAAAAAGACATCATTTCCAAGCCCGGCAAATACACGCTTGTGGTTCATGCCTACGACGGCGGAAAAGGCTATGCTGCTAACTGCCGCTTCCTTATCAACCGCTGCTATGACGGTGCACCGGAGGCCGGTGCCATCCGCTTCGGTTCGGATTCTTTCAAGAAAAACGCCTACACGTTCACCATCTGCACCAAAGAAGAATTCCAAGCTACCAGTCTTACGGAAACGAGCTACACCAATTCCAATGTTTTCGCGCTCCAATACGTGTATTTATTCATGTTTGGCGGCAACGGCAAGACCTGCTACTTCGACAACATTGAGCTATGGTATGACGAATATGCCGACATCACCTTCCACACGGAAGCCAAAAACGACGGCATGGCAAAAGACCTCGAAACGCTTTTCCCGAACACGCACAAGAGCTATCTTCCGGGCACGGCGCTTCCCAAGCTTTCGGTTCCCGGCAGCGGCTATCGGTTTGTCGGCTGGTCGAAGGCAAAGGACGACGCGTCGCAGATCGTGACAACCGCCGAAGCCGGTCTTTACGACCTGTATGCCATCTATGAGGATGCAAACGGCGACGACCTTGCAGGGCTTGAAACCTACATGACGCCGTATGAGATGATCCTTCTCACGTCGCGTCTGCACGCCGTCTTATCCGGCAATACAGCCGAGCTTCCCGAAAACGCCGCTTTTGCAGATTATCTTGCCTATGCCGAAAAGTATGCGCTTCTTCCCTCCTCCGGCTTTGGCGATTACACGAGAGCCATCACGCGCGGCGAAGCAGCCGAAATGTTCTATAACGCGCTCCCGGCAGACGGACTTACAGCCATCAACACCATCAAAAGCATTCCGGATATTGAAGACTATCAAGGCTTTTATGAAGCCGTCTACGCGCTTTACCGCAGCGGTATTTTGGGCGGTGTGAACAACCGTGGCTTCTTCCGCCCGTATGAAACGCTTCTCCGGGTCGATTACGAAACGCTCGTTTCGCGCGTGGCTGACCCCGAAGAGCGCGTCCGTCAGACGCTTGAAGAAGCAATCCTCGACAAGGCAGGTACGATCCAATTGGAAAAAAACACCCAAAAGACATTTGACGCGGCGTTTATTTCCGCGCCCGAAAGCTATCTTGCGACCTTAGAGGAAATGCCCTCGTACACTCTGCCGCTCGGCGATTGGATCGGTCCGACCGAATACACGCGCTACTACTTACAGCGCAAAATAAACATCTCCAAAACGGTTTCCAAAGCCGAAATCGAATTTCAGAGCAGCCTGCCGATCGACTTATTCATCGGCAACACGCAGATTCCGACCGAAAAGGTGAACGGCTGGCACTTGACCGGCGTCAAGGATGTGACAAGCGCCCTTGCAAGCGGCACGAATTTCATCAATGTCCGCGGCTATCTGTCGGATAACACCATGCATTTCCTTGCCGGTGTGCGCGGCTGTCTTTCGGTCACCTACACCGACGGCACGACCGAAAACTTTGATACAAGCAACGGCTTTACCAACAGCGGCATGTGCGGTTTCTGGGCGAACAGCGAACAAGAAGGCTGGCAGACAACCACACTGTCCGGTACTCGAAAAATCCATAAAACCAAGCTGCATCCGCGGCTTCGCACGCGTGCAATGTATATGCGCAGCGGCTTCCTCGCCGAAAAGGAAATCGAAAAAGCAACGCTGTATGCCACCGCACAAGGCTTATATGTTCCCTACCTCAACGGCGAACGCGTGACCGACGCACGTTTTCTTCCCGGCTCAATGCAATATCTTACGGAATATCAGGTCTTTGATGTAACCGAATTCGTTCACACCGGCAAAAATATTATCGGCGCAGAGCTTGCAAGCGGCTTCAACAACAGCGAATCCTGGGGTGCTTTCTACAACAACATTCCCTCTCTTATGATGCAGCTTGAGATCGAATACACCGACGGCACAAGCCTTGTCATCGGCACGAACAAGAACTGGCAGGTCACCGCTTCGCCGCGCGTTGAAAACGATATCCAGTTCGGCGAACGCTACGACGCACGTTTGGAAACCGCAGATTGGTGCTCCGACTTAAACGCCGGAAGCTGGGCAAGTGCCGAAGAACACTCTGTCACCGGTAAAACGCGCTCCCAAGAGCATTACGAACCGGTTCGCATCAACAACGAAATGACCGCAAAAACGATCTTTACGCTTGCCGACGGCTCAATCTGCTACGATTTCGGTCTGAACTCCACCGGCCGCGTAAAGCTGATTCTTAGGAACACCAAGCCCGGTGAACAGATCCTCATCCGCTATTGCGAATCCTTAAACGGTTCGGAAACGCTCGGCTACACGGCCAACGTTTCGGAATACGGCGACGTTTACTTCTACAAGGACACCTATGCCGACGGCAGAGCGTGCTACGGTGCGCGCAACCTCGACACCTACATCTGCAAGGGCGCGGAGGAAGAAGTTTATATTCCGGAATTCACCTTTACCGGCTTCCGCTATATCTATGTTTCCGGCTATTCCGGAACGTATGATATCTCGACCGTCAAGAAGGTTGAAATGTACAACGACCTCGATGTGACCGGCGATTTCGAGACCTCGCATACCGGTCTTGCCAAAGTCTGGGACGCCGTCAAGCGTTCCTACCGCTCCAACATCGTGACAGGTCCTATGGACTGCCCGACGCGCGAGAAAAACTTCTGGAACGGCGATATGCAGGTATTTATCAACACAGCCTGCTGGTATATGGACAACAACCGCTTCTTGGAGCGCTGGACGGAATCCGGCCGCAAAATGGGCGGCGACTACACCTACGGCTGGGGCGATGAGGACTATATCGTTCCTCTCACGCTGTACAAATTCTACGGAAACACCGATGTCATCGCCTCCAAATACGCAAAAATCAAAACGCTTATCAATTACCGCAGAAACCAGGTTGCCTCCGGCGACGTTCTGCCGTCCAAGGGAACCTATACCTATGGCGACCACCAAGCGCCGAGCAGGGTCAGCGACGAATTCTTCTGCAATGTCTACTACACACTCATGTACAAGCGTGCAGCCGAAATGGCGGAGATCTTAGGCAAGACCGACGAAGCGGCAGGCTATCTTGCCGAATATGAAAAGGCACGCGTCGCTTTCAACAACAAGTATTATCTTGCCGGTGAAAACGACTACTCCTCCAAAAATCAGAGCGGTATTGTGTATGCGCTTGCCTTTGAGTTTGCCGAGCCGGAAAACCGCAAAGCACTTGCGGCAAAACTCCATGAATATGTTGCGGCAAGCGGCTACCACTTCACCACCAGCTTCATGTCCACCGAATACATTTTAAGCGTTCTGTGCGATTACGGCTACGAGGACGATGCCTACCGCCTTGTCACGCAGACCACATATCCGTCGCTGATCAACATGGTGGAAACCAGCGGCGGCGGTACAGTGACCGAAAGCTGGGGCGGCACGGTCGGCGTCGGAAACAGCATCAACCACTACTCCATCGGCAACGCGGCGCGTTGGTTCTTCGAATACTTAGGCGGTATCAAGGTGGCAAAGCCCGGCTTCGATGAAATCACCGTCAAACCGTATTTCTTCAAGGATTTGAAGGACATCGATGTCACCTACAAGAGTGCACACGGTCTTATCGAATCCGCTTGGAGCTATCAGAAGAACGACAAGACCTTTATCTGGAACGTCACCATTCCGAACGGCATTACGGCAACACTTGCGCTGCCGGAAAGCATGAAGCGCGAAAGCGGCGACAACCTCGGCACGGTCGGCGGCGGCTCATATACCATCGTGGTTGCCGAAAACAAAGCACCTGACACACGTCCGGTTCTCATCTACGCCGACGGCGAAAGCGGCAAAGGCGCGCTTGTCGGACACGGCAACTTCGGCATTATTGCAGACCCGAACGATCCGGATAATCTGTGTTACAGCAACATCCCGAAAAATGACGACAAAACTTGGCTGTATGTCGATCACGCCACCACCTACAAGCCCGGCTATACGTATTCCGTTGAATGCGACGTCATGATCGCGTCAAGCGGTACGACAAATGTCATCGGGCAAAACTTCAAAGCCGAGATTCTCTGCAACGTACCGTATGCCGACAGCACCGGCGCAAAGAAGGATCATGTGGTCGCACGTACCGGTAAGATTTCGGCAAACGGGCAATGGACGCATTGGGCCTTTGAATTCACCATTCCCGAGGATTCGCTCGTGCGAACCTATGACCAGTTCCGGTTCTACACCGACCCGGTTGGCGAAAAGGGCGTCGGCTATCTGTTCGATAACCTTATCGTTCGCGAAAATCCCCTGCCCGATACCCGAAAGATCGTGTTCCAAGCCGACGCGGACAACACGACATTTGATTTCTACGGTTGGAAATCGGTCACAAGCGTGGATACTGATCCGACCGACGAGGACAACAAGTGCTACAAGGTTCTTCCCGAAAACGACACGGAAAGCATTTATACCAGCAGCACCTGCCGCATAACCGTCAAGCCCGGCTACACCTATTCGGTCGATTGCGACGTAATGCTCGCCTCTTCGGGTACGTCCGAGGCTATCGACTCTGGCTTTATGGGAGTCGTGCAGTTCAATATGCAATATAAGGATGCAGGCGGCACGAACCGCGACCACGTTGTCGGTTCAAGCGGAAAAATCGCCGCAAACGGCGAATGGAAGCACGTTTCATTCGACTTCACCGTCGCAGCAGATGCCACAGAAAGCGCGACCGACCAGTTCATACTCTACTCAAACCCGGTCGGCGGCAAGGGTGTCGGCTTCCGCTTCGACAACCTGATTGTGCGTGAAAACGAACCGACCGATTCCGATTCAGCCATCAATTCCGATTTGATTGCTTAACGTTTCCGTCCCCATAGAAAAACAAACGGCTCTTTTCCGAAACCCGGATAAGAGCCGTCTTATTTTGTTTGGAACAACCGATTCACATTTCACCGCATCAGCTTGTTTAAGACCTCTGCCGCTGTATCCGGCGATTCTTCGAGCGTTAGGAACAAATCCTTGCCGTCCGGCACAACACACGTCTTTCCTTTTTCATCGAAGGTAACCGTTACCGGGTCGGAATAGTCAAATAGCTCATTTTCATCCTGATAAATCGCCGTATAGACCGTTGCCGGATCCCAGGACGGACGAAGATAGGCGTTTCCGCATTCACGGCCGGTATACAAGCCATAGGCATCGTGCAAAAGCGGATTTTCGGTGCATTCGCGCAAATGTGCTCCTGTAAATATTTTCTCACCGACCTCAAAGCCGCAATACACCACCGGCACCGGGCAGAGAGAAACGAATGAACGTGCGGCAGGAATATCGCATACAACGTTGAATTCCGCATAATCCGGTCTTGTAAAATGGCCGGCCATGCTATAGACATTCGCAACGCTTTGTGCCACAAGCGTTTTCCCGTCAAGCGGACTGATTTCGTCCGGTGCAGAGGCAAGAAGCGCGGCGATATTCACATACGAGCCGATGGTCACCAACGTCACGCCGCGGTTGTTCGAAAGGATTTCCCGCATAAGCTTCACGCTGTCCGGATGTGCTTTTTTCGGCAAATCTTCCGCAAGCGGTTTGATAAAGGTGTTAAACCGTTCATCGTTCAGAAAACCGTTCTTTGAACACCTTCCGAGCGGTATATCCACCTCGTAATGCACAAGCATTTTTTCGATAAAGCGCAGACCATAAGGGTTGTCAATCGCGTGCGTAACGCCTAAAAGCGCCGCTTCGCCGCGTTTATGTGCACCGCAAACAAGGGCAAGCGCTCCGACATCGTCGCAGTCGCAGCCCATATCGGTATCAAGGATGATTTTTTCCATGGCAGTTTTCTCCTTTTGGTTTCTTATGCCTATTTTAGCATACTTCATAAACTTTTGCAAGGCTCGAATTTGCGCCAAACACAGACCGATTTGCATAACCGTCAAAACAGCTTTAAGCTCCCGGCAACAGCAAACGCGCCGCATTTCTTCGGAAATGCGGCGCGTGCCTTGACAGCGATTGATTTACCAAAGGCGGATGCGGTCTTCTTCATCCACCCACATACCGTCCTTTTCGGTAATGCCGAAGGCTTCGAAGAATGACGGACAGTTTACCACGGCGCGGTTGACGCGTGCCTTATCGGGTGCGTGCGTATCATTCGCTCCGGCGTAGACTGCGTAGTCGCGTGTCGAGGTCGAAGCCCAGATGCGGGCGAAATCGCGGTAAAACTTCTGCATATCGACATTTTTGTTCTGCAAGGCTAAAGACGTGATGCACTGCAAGGCAAGCTGATCGGCATAGTTTTCACTCAACGTCAGGCTGCCGTCTGCGGCAATGCCCGGTGCGGCTTCAAACCCATCGTAGAACTTCACAAGCTCGTCACAATGTTCTTCAAACCATGCCGTTTCCTCTTCGGTCATCCAGGTGTGAAAGGCTCCGTTTTCGTCAAACCGAACGCCGGTCGGGTCGAAAGCGTGCGCGATTTCATGGGCAATGATAAAGCCGATACCGGCAAGATTTTCTTCATACGACGCCGTTTCGTCGTAAAACGGCTTCTGCATGAGCGCAAACGGAATTTCGATTCGGTTATTCTGCGCAAGATAGCCGGCGTTTGCCGAGAAGAAATCCAACGCAAAGCTTTTGTCTTCCTCCTTCCGATAGCTGTTATTCTGCGCATTCATGGCGGCGTTGGCATAGACCTCCGAAATCCGTTGAACCGTGAAAAAGCCGTTTTTCTCGCTGACGCTGAAGTGTCTGCTATAGCTCCACGGGTCTCTTCTCTTCTCCGGAAAACCGATGCGAAGCTCTAACAGAGTTAGCTTATTGCGGATACGCACCTTGGTTTTATCGCTTAACCAATCGATCGCGTCCACCTGCTTGCGATACTCTTCGAGGATATCCGTCACAAGCTTCGTGACGTTTTGCTTGATTTCATCCGGTTCGGACGAAAGCCCATACCGGGATCTCAACCACTGATCGCCCAAATCAAGCGGCATCCACTGCTTGACAAGCTCTAACGCAAGTTCGTCCTCCGTCAGCTTGGGCGTACCGGTATAAGCGGCGGCAAGCGTCAGCGTCGCATCCTGCAAATCGGTCGTTAAATAGGCGGAAAACGAACGAAGCAAGGAAATCTGCATCACCATCCGCAAAAGCTCGGTGTGCTCTTTGGTCATATACGACCCAAGCGTTTTGGCAAGTTCTACATCCGGCACCAAATATTTGCTTTTTTTGCGAAGCATACTGCCTGCAAGGAAATCCCCCAGCGTAAGCTCCGGGAACAAATCGGCCAATTCTTCTTTTTTAAGAACATTGTAGGTGGCATCTATGTCCGCCGCCTGTATATCTGTCATCCTGTGAGAAGCGATGTCCTTTTCGAACGCATAAAAGGCTTCGAGTTCGGCTTCGTCAAACGGGTTCCCGGCTATAGCCGAAACCGTGCGGAGATAGGTAAAATAGGCTTCTTTTTGCTCGTCTGTGCCGTTTTCATAGAAATCCGCCGGCAAAAGCGGTTCATAGGTCACAAGCGTCGTTAAATAGGCGTTATCGCTGTCCTTGAAATCGACATTGACCGTAAAGCCGAGAAGCAGCGGCACATACAGCTTGCTTTGGATCGTATTATGCGCCTGCATGAGCCTCTCAAAATTTTTGGCGTTCCGAATGGCGGCAAGAGAATCCTCAATCGGCTTCAGGCCCTGTTTATCGCGAAACTTCTTGTTTAACAGCGAAAGGAAGAATTTTCCGCTGTTGCTGCTTGTACCGGCTTCTTTCACGGCACCAAGCAATTCGGCATCGGTTTTGCTCTGCAAGGCCGTAAAAGTGCTTTCCGTTTCCCGCGATGCCGGAATCTCCATGGTTTCCAAGGCTTCTTTGTTGACCGCGGCGTAAAAATCGTCCTTTTCGTTGGTGCCGTAAAGCGCGAAAACACGGTCGATGAACAATTGCATCTGCTCTTGGGTCACCGGCTCATCCGGCGAAAAGGTGCCGGGTGCGGTGCCGGCGGCAATACCGGCATCAAACACGCCGCTCAATTCGTCTTTTGCCCAATCCGGAATATCGTGAAAATCACCGCTTGCAAGCGCCATGCGCGCATTGTGGCCGACCGGCTTGGGAAGCGTTCCGAAGGCGCGCTTCAGCATCACAAGTGCTTCAGCACGCGTCACGCCGCGTTCTTCGTGCAATTGCCCGTCCTCATAGCCTTTGATGATATCGGTCTTTTGGACATTCGGGTTATAGTCGTCCGCCGCCTGGAGGAGCATTTGCGCCACCTCGCCGCGCGTTGCGCCGACCTCTGCCGCCCATACGGGAAAAGCACTTTGGGAAAGCAATGTGACCGCCACTAAAACGGCCGCTGTCAGTTGTCTGAATCTCATGTTCTTTTTCCTTTCGTCGTGTGTACTGTATCCTGTTTTGTTTCTAAAACGCGTAAAGAGCCAAAATGCGGCGTGTTTGGCGATTTTTTTGCAAGCATCGTTTTTCGTCATTATTTTAATGTGCAAGAAATATTTCTATTGCAATTTAACGCATTATTTTTGCTATGATATCGTTTTGGTACATAAACGCGCCGTTCTGTCGGTGAAACGAGGAAATTTCATGAAAAAACGACTCTTTGCGCAAAAATCTCTTGCTGAGCTTACCCTATTCTTCCGCAAAAACACCGTCATGGTCATAGCGTTTCTTGCGGCACTTGTCACCATGGTTCTCGTGCCGCCGGACAAGGCGTATGCATCCTACTTTGACTACAAGACACTTGCCTGTCTGTTCTGTGTGCTTGCGACGGTGTGTGCGCTCAAAAACATTCGCTTTTTCTATCTGCTGGCGCGAAAAATCGTCACGTTCTTCAAGGATGCACGCATGGGCGTGCTGGCGCTTGTGTATATCACCTTTATCGGCTCGATGCTTATTGCCAACGACATGGCGCTTCTCACATTCCTGCCGCTCGGCTACTATACGCTTGACACCTGCGGCAAGAAAAAATACATGGCTTTCACCTTCATCATGCAAAACATTGCCGCCAATCTCGGCGGAATGCTCACGCCGTTCGGCAATCCGCAGAACCTGTATTTATACACGAAATTTAATATTCCGAACCTTGAATTTATGCGTATCATGGCACCGCCGTTTGTGGTTTCGGTCGCGCTCATCACGCTGTGCTGCCTTGTTTTTGTCAAGCCGGAACCTTTGAAAACAGACGAAGAAATCATTACGTTAAGTGTACCGCGCACAGTGCTGTATCTTGCGCTGTTTGCGCTGTCGATCGCCATCGTGTTCCGCGGTGTTCCCTATGTTGTCGGACTGATCCTCATTCCGGCCGTGCTGTTCTTTGCCGACCGCAAGGCTCTTCGAATGGTGGACTATCCGCTGCTTCTCACCTTTGTATTTTTCTTTATTTTCGCCGGAAACATGGCGCGCTTAGAGCCGGTGCGCACGTTCTTTTCGTGGTTTTTAAGCAAAAATACGCTCATTTTCAGCGCACTTTCCTGCCAGTGTATCAGCAATGTGCCGTCGGCGATTCTGCTTTCGCAGTTTACGGACAATTATCCGGATCTGCTTGTCGGCGTCAACATCGGCGGTGTGGGAACGTTGATTGCGTCGCTTGCAAGCTTAATCACCTTTCGGGAATATGTGGCGCACAATCCGCACAAAGCCGGCAAATACATTGCCGAATTCTCGGCGTTCAACTTTGCGTTTCTGTTTGTGCTAATCGGCTTTATGCTGTTTTTGAAAATCGGATAAGCTCTTAAACGTTGAGCTTCCCACAGCACGCTTTTTGAGCTTCTTTATATATAAACCGTCTCAAATCACAAATCGTTACCGTTTTTTGCAAAGTTTTTTATTTTTACCGTTAAAATAATCCGCAGCCGCACAAAAAGAAGAACCGGCTTGGGTTTATTCGCACGGAACGCCTCTTACACCGGTTCTTCACGGAATTCTTTTTCTCTTTGACACGAGGATCTTGCCTATCCTCGTGTTATCTTTTTTGCCCCACGTTTTTTTCGTTTTTTGAAGGAACGCCTGTACCGGTTCGGAAAGCGGTTAAGCCGTTCGGATAAATAGCGCCTTCAACCTTTTTCCGAAATAGTCGTGCCGATTTTTCCTTTGGTGATAAAGTAGGAAACCAAATTATACCGCACGCTGCCGTTGAGGATAGCCACCTCGGAAACGCCGTTCCGAACGGAGTTTATGCAGTTCTTTAGTTTCGGCATCATGCCGCCGTCGATAAAGCCGTTTTCGATGAGGTCTGTCGCTTTATCTGCCGAAAGGGTGTTGACAAGCGTATCGGTATTGTTGACGTCGAGCAAGATTCCATCCACATCGGTCAAAAACACGAGCGTATCCGCGTGCAGTGCTTCGGCGACGGCAAACGCCGCGTCGTCGGCATTGACATTGAGCGTCTCGCCCTTATCCGATGAGGAAACAGGCGAAACCACCGGCAGAAAGCCGTTTTCCATAAGCAGCTCTAACACCTTCGGTTCTACCTTAGTTATATTGCCGACATAGCCGATATCGCCCTCGGGAATGGTTTTGCGCACGGCCGTGATGAGGCCGCCGTCCTTGCCGGAAAGGCCGCAGGCGTTCAGATTTTCATCTTTGAGTCCCTGCACGATGGCCTTATTGACTCTGCCGGACAAAACCTCCTCGACAATGCCGATGGCGTCTTTGCCGGTCACCCGATAGCCGCCCTTGAATTCCGGCACAATGCCGTTTTTCTTAAGGGCCGCCGAAATGGCCTTGCCGCCGCCATGCACAAGCACGACCTTTGCGCCCACCATTTTGAGCATTTCAATATCTTCATACAGATTTTTGAGTGCGCTTTCGCTTTCCATGATACTGCCGCCGAGCTTGATGAGAATCGTTTTGCCGAACAGCTTGCGGAAAGCCGGAAGCACGCTTTGAAAACCGCTGATTTTTTCCGACGCGTCGATTTTATGCTCCACATCGAATTCTTTTAGGTACTTTTTGGCATACGCAACGTCGGTCTCACAGGGAACGTACTTTGTGCCGCGCTTTTGCCGGGTTTCGTTGCCCTTGCCGGTGATCAACACCACAGTTTCGCGGCCGGAGGACAAGATCGCCTTGCGGATGGCTTCGCCTCTGTCCGGTTCGATCTCATAGGCAGAGCCTTGCGCCGCCACGTGTTCGGCAATCTGTTCGCAGATCTGCATAAGCGGCTCTTCGCCCGGATCTTCTTCGGTGATATAAACAAAATCGGAATATTTTCCGGCAAGCTCGCCGAGGTCTTTTCTCCGCTGGAACGCCTTGCCGCCCGGACAGCCGAACACCGTGACAATGCGTCTGCCGGGAAATTCCTTGGTCACCGAATCGTACAAGCACTCAAAGCTGAGCTTGTTATGCGCATAATCGACGATAGCCACCACGCTGTTGTCCGCATTGGCATAGCTTTCCATGCGTCCGGAGGAACGCGCTTTCATAAGTCCCACATACACAAAGTGCTTCGGAACGCCAAGCAGCAGACACACGCTGGTGGCGGCCAGTGCGTTCTGCACGTTGAAAAGGCCGGGAATGGTAAGCGTGATTTCTTCGGTATAGTCCGGCGTGCGGACGGTAAAAACGGTATCGTTGCCGGATTTATGGATGTTATAGGCAAAAACATCGGCTTTTTCGTCGGTCGTCGAGAAGGTTATCACCTTTTCGCAGACGCTTGCCGCCGCAAGCACCTCGTCGCGGCGCAGTGTGTCAAGGCTCACGCAGGCACGCTTGCAATGCGAAAACAGCTTCATTTTCGAAGCGAAATAATCGTCAAAATCCGGATGCTCCACCGCGCTGATATGATCCTCGCCGATGTTTAAGTACACGCCGATGTCAAAGCCGACGCCGTACACGCGGTCATATTTGAGCGCTTGGGAGGAAACTTCCATGACAAGATACGGGATTTTCGCGTTTACGGCGTTGGAAAAGTGCTTGTACAGCTCGCCGACCTCGGGCGTGGTGAGGTGCGATTCGAATTTTTCCGTGCCGTCATAGGTGTCGATGGAGGAAATATAGGCGCATGACGGCCGATTTTCGCTTTTCAGATATTCGTCGAGGATGTATTTGATGAAATACGTCGTGGTGGATTTTCCTTTGGTGCCGGTGATACCGATAAGATCGAGGTTTTTCCACACGCCGTCGTAAAAATAATCGAAGACGACCGCCATGGCGCGGCGGATATCGCTTACCACAATGCAATCGGCGTCTGCGGCATATTCGGTTTCCGAAAGGTAGCAGAACGCGCCGCGCGACAGAGCCTCGTTTAAGTATTCTTCCTTAAAATGTGCGCCTTTGCAGATAAAAAGCGTGTTTTTTCCGACCTCTTTGGAATTGTAGGTGACAGTTTCCACGGCGGCGGACGGATCCGCAAGCTTCAGCTTTTCGATAAGGCTGTTTTCGCTTAGCAGCGTTATATAGTCGTTTAACGTATGTTTCATGATTCAAAACTCCGGTTATTATTTTTGAAAATCAAATGCCGTTTTCAGCTTGCCGCCGCACAGCCGCACGCTTTCTTCGCAAAGCACATCGAGCGCATCGAGGTAAAAGCGGTCGAGCGCATGGTAGTTTTTGAAGCAAGACAGCTCGGTGCACGCAAGGATGGCCGCTTCACAGCCGTTTTTCTTTAAGTAGGTATCGATCTCGCCGAAATCGTCGATCGAGCCCTTTTCACCGGCTTTGATTTGGTCATAGATGATTTTCATGACAATTTTTTGCGTTTCGGCATCGGGATACACGCATTCAAGCCCGCGTTTTTCGCACTCGTTTTTATAGATTCCGGCAAAAAGTGTGCCGTCGGTGGCAAGAAGTCCCACTTTTTTGATCGAGGTATCCCTCTCATGCACCCGTTTGACCGCTTCACGCACCATGTGGATAATGGGAATATTCACCTGCTTTTGCAATTCCTCGTAAAAATAGTGTGAGGTATTGCAGGGAATGGCGATATAATCCGCGCCGCAGGTTTCAAGCAGCTTTGCATCCTGTGCCAGCAGCGAAAAAACCGTTTCGGTGTGTCCCGAACGAATGGCTTCGGTGCGGTCGGGCATGGCGGCATGACTTAGGATGATCATATCGATATGCTCTTGGTCACAGTGCGCGTCGGTCATGGAGATGATCTTCTGATACAGCAGTTCGGTTGCCTGCGGTCCCATGCCGCCGATAACGCCTAATTTCTTCACGCGATCCACTCCCTATTTTCCCAAATACTTCTTGAATTTCACAAAATGGCCGAGCTGTGAGCGGATCAGACGGAAAATGCGCTCCGGATCGTTATCGCCCTTCATCCACAAGGGATTGACGTATTTTTTCTCGCGGATCAGCTTTTTCATGCGTTCTTTGTAGGCAGGCGCATAGGTATACGCCACCTTTTTCGGAACAACCATCCACAGATATTCGTTCTCGGCAATATCTTCGGGCAGCTCGTGTCCGTACACGGCATCCTCCACCAACAGCTTTGCCACGTTATGTCCCGAGCCGGTCACATAAAAATTGCTGCGTCCTTGGCGGGTATTGATTTCAAAGGCCTTGTATTTGCCGTCGCGCTTATCAAACTTGATATCGAAATTGGAAAAGCCGGTGAAATGGATGCTTTCAAGCAGGTTCTTGAATTTCTCCATCAGCTCTTTTTCGTATTCCGTGATAATGACCGCATGGTTGCCGATGCCATACGGCGTATGTTCCTCCAAAAGCACGTGGCCGAGGCACATCATCTTGACCTTGCCGTTGCGGTCGGAATAGCTTGTTAACACGCGCATATAGGTGTCATCGCCCGGCAGGAAATCCTGAATGATCATATGATCCGCATACCCGGCTTGATAGACCTTTTTCACGGTTTCGGCAAGCTCCTCAAAGCTGTCAAGCTTAAAGACCTTCTTCTGTCCGTCAAATTTGTGCTTATAGTATTCCACCTGATTGGCCGGTTTCAGAATGTAAGGCGCGTCAAACGGCACGGCAAGCGTTTGATAGTTTTCCGCCGTGCAGACATAGGTTTTCGGATAATCGATGCCGTGCGCTTCGCAAAGCTCATAAAACTTTTCCTTGTCCATGAGGTCGGAAAGGAAGTTGTAATCGGCATACGGCGCGATGACGTTTGCGGCAAGCTTATCCTTATTTACGGCAAGACACTTGACATAGTTGTCGCCGCAGCCGATGGCAAGCACCTTTTTGTCGGCGTGCTCGGCAGCGTATTTGTTGAGCACCTCCAAAAGGATTTCCGGCGTATCCAAATTTTTTATCTCCGTAAAATCAACGAGCTTACTCTTGTAGCACGTCCCCATCAGCGCCTTGCCGAACACGCGCGCTTTGACCTGATACGCCTCATAAAACGCCCGTGCAACACTGTATACGTTAATATCGTTTCCGAACAAAACCGGAAGAAAATCCTTTGTTATAAACTCCATGACGGAAAACCGCCTTTCTTCTTGATCAATCATTTTCGGATCCGCCTATGCAAAACCGCATACGAATCCAAGATAAGAATATTATAGTCTTTTTACCGAAAAAATGCAAGCGTATGCGCAATTGGTAACACATAATTAACAAAAGGCACTGCGAAGAAGCCTGTTCTTCGCAGTGCCCGGTAATAGGCTTTTCTATCATTCCGACGGTTTCTTGTAGCAGCCACCTTTACAACCCTTCCGGCGCACTTCGTGCGCCACCTTCCCTTGC